>NZ_MCSD01000007.1:124225-135277 GCF_002872555.1 Vibrio sp. 10N.286.55.E10 | reverse complement strand
GAACTCCGGCGCGTTGTCGTTCTCGTTGGTCAGGTTCAGCGTGATGTCCGCTGTATCGGCATTCACACCATCTGTCGTTTCTACGGTCAGTACGATTGAGGTCGCGCTTTCGTAGTCCACCTTCGTGGTATCTAGCACGGTGACCTTACCGGTGTCCGGGTCGATGCTGAACGCGCCGTCTTCACTGGTCGTGCTCTTCGTTACGCCATCGCTGTGCACGAAGGTGTATTGCAGATCTTCACCATCCAGGTCGGTATCGTTGCCTGTGCTCGCTTCTTGTACGTCGTACACTTCGGTGCCGTTCGCGATGCTCTCTGACACGTTATTCACGGTCGCATCGTCGATTTCCGGCGCGTCATTTACCGTATTGATATCTACATCAACAGTAATAGTATCCGTTCCACCCTGCCCGTCATCAACCACAACAGTAAAGCTATCGCTGCCGTTGTAATTTTCGTCCGGCGTGTATGTCCAATTACCATTTTCATCGACAACTACAGAGCCATTTGACGGTTCTGTCCCTTTTGTGAATGTTAGCGAGTCGCCGTCTGCATCTGTCGCGTTTAATGTTCCGCTTACTGGGGTATCTTCATCTGTAGTTACAGAAACATCTTCACCGACAGGTAGGTCATTAATTGGAGTAACACCGATATTAACGGTTATTGTATCTGTGCCGCCTTGGCCGTCAGAGACTTCTACCGTAAAGCTGTCATTACCGTTGTAATTTTCATTTGGGGTATAAGTCCAATCGCCATTTTCATCGATAACGACAGTACCGTTTGAAGGTTCTGTCGATTTACTGAATGACAGAGAATCACCATCTTCATCTGAAGCCGACAAAGTGCCACTGACTGGCGTATCTTCATCTGTCGTAAATGATACTGTGTCACCAATAGCGTCACTATTTGAATCGACAAACAGTGGGTTAGTATTAGGTTGAGCTGCGGCAGGCTCAATGAGTGAACGATAAGCATCAAGTAAGCTTAAACTTTGAGTTCGAGATAAGCCCAATGATTCGAAACCCGTAGTAACGAACTCTGTACCAGGAATAGTTTCTTCACCATCACGTTCAATAGTTCCGCTAGAAGCCAAACTTGAACCGTTTTGACCTGCTGCCGTTGCGAACTCCTCACCTAGCTCGGTCGGGTCTTGACCTTCTTCTAATGCTGCAAAGATATTCGCGATATCTTGGTCGAGCTCAATTTCGCCTTCTTCTGATGAGAAGCGTTTTGCCGATACCTGAGGTTCATTGGACCCGTTCTGAGATTCAAGAACGACATCCCCTGCTTGTAGTGGTTGTCCTTCTTCTAAGACTTTAATCGTACCATCTACCGAGATAACAATGCGCTGGCCAAGTGCTAATGCACCACCCAAATTCAATGTTGTCATGTCCATATAAACCCCTAAAAAATCTTTTTTTGTCATTAACGTCAAAATAGTGACATTATATTTATAATATTAGTTAAAATATAACACCTAAAGTCATATAATTCCTAGTTATGAATCGAGTATTTAACAACTAGAGTGACAAGCTAATGACAGTGATCACATCACACAACAATCTTAGTGCTCACAATGGCAATATAAGTTATTGTGTTTACGGAAAATAATCGGCGATAAAACTTGAGATTAACGTGTACAAGAACACCATAAAACGCACGCCGATCGGTTAACATTTTTACAACCATTTGCGAACGCCAGCTTAGCGATCGTGGTTTTTTTGGCGGTTCATCTAAATTTTGTATATAACGGCATGAATTCAAGACTTAGGTGTACGCCAATTTTAGGGAGATTTACATTGAACAGGCTTCAAAAGACAACATTAGGGTTAGCAATAAGTATTACCTTACCGGCGACAGCACAAACCCTAGAGCAAGCCGTTGCGTTTACTTTAGAAAGTAACCCTGAAATCAAAAGTGCTTATAATGAATATGTCAGTAAGCGATATATTAATGATGCTTCTGGTGGTGCTTACCGTCCGAGTATAGACCTGGATGGAGGGATCGGTTATGAACACACCGACCTAGCGACTAACTCAAGCACAACAGATCTAACTCGAAAAGAAGCGACTATTACCCTTACTCAACTTATCTGGGATGGTTCCAATACCTCAAATGATATCGATCGTACCGCAGCTGATGCAGAATCTGTACGCTATCAACTGCTATCAAATGCACAGGACATCGCTTTAGAAGTCACTAAGGTCTATCTTGATGCAGTGAAAGCCTATGAAGTACTGTCACTCTCTGAAAACAACCTCGCGACACACAAAAAAATATACAGTGATATCCGCAAACGTGTTGAATCAGGCATTGGATCAACGGCAGATATGTCACAGGTAGAGGCACGTATCGCTAAAGCACACGGTAATTTGCTTGCAGCGCAAAACAACCTTTTTGACACTCACACTCAATTTAAAAGGCTTGTCGGTCAATCTCCGCTAGGGCTAACCTTCCCTCGAGCAGATGCAGGGGCTATCCCTTATACCGTTGATGGCGCATTGGCAAAAGCCTTTAACCAGCACCCAGTAATCAAGATTGCACAAGCCGATGTGGACTCAGCCAAGTTTCAATACAAGCAATCCAAGAGTACTAACTACCCGACGGTTTCTTTTGAAGCGGCTCAAACCTGGCGTGATGATGCCGGTGGTACTAAAGGTAGTAGCGATGAGTTCTCAGCAATGGTTCGTTTGAGATATAACCTCTATAACGGAGGCTCAGATCAAGATCGTGCTGAAAGTGCCGCTTACCAACTCAATAAAGCAAAAGACCTACGTGAGAGCACTTACCGCAATGTAGAAGAGAGCCTGCGTCTTTCATGGAGCGCTCTGGATTTGACCGTTCAGCAAAAAGAGTTCCTATCTGACCACGTAGACTCGGCATCAGACACGGTTATCTCATATGAGAAACAATACCGCATCGGTAAACGTACCCTTCTCGACTTGCTTAACACTGAGAATGAATTGTTCGAAGCTCGTAAAGGGTATTTGGATGCCAAGTACGACGAACAATACGCGAAATACCGAGTAATGAACGCAACAGGAAACTTGTTGACCGGACTACGCGTCGAAACCCCTCAAGAATGGAATGAAAAGGTAGAATACTAATGAAGCTGATAAAGACTGTATTTCCGCTTTGTATCATGGTTGTCTCTGCCAATGTTTTAGCTGAAACAAGCGATGAAGAATTTGAATATCGAGCTCTTCCTGAGATCACACAAATTTATGATCTCGAAGATGATGATAATGATGGAGTAATCAATGCTAGAGATCTATGTCCCGATACGCAAATGGGTGCTGAGATAGATAACGACGGTTGTGGTTCATATTTCGAATCTTCAGAAAAGAAAGAGCTCCACATACTCTTTGCTAATAACTCTACGGAGATCAACCCGGTTTTCTTAGGGCAGATACGCCAAATGGCTGCGTTTTTGAAGCGTTACGAGAGTACATCGATTGAATTGCAAGGTTATGCCAGCAAAGTAGGTAACGCAGCACACAACCTAAAGCTTTCAAAAGAACGTGCATCGCATGTCAGACGTGCGCTGATCAGCAACGGTATTCAGCCATCTAGAGTCAACATTGTCGGTCATGGTGATTCTGAATTCAGCAGTGATGATACCCAAATCAATCACGCACTACATCGAAAGGTTGTCGCTTCCGTTGTTGGATTTAAGGGTAATATCAAAGAAGAATGGCACATTTTCACCAAAATTAAAAAGTAAGCTCTCCCCTGCTTTTACCATACTGAAACGTTATCTTAAGTTAACGTTTCAGTATGGTGATAATTCCTTGAATAGCATATACCTAAGCCGTCTATAATGTTAATCTTGCCACGTTATCAACATAGAGAATTAATCCATGAGCAAACTAACAGCTGATACTCAAGCAAATCTAGAACTTTTCGTTTCTGAAACACAGGAAACTAAACTGGTATGGGGCCTTCGCAACGAAGAAGGTTGGCTAGCATGTGACTCAAGTGAATTCGAAAACAGCGAAGTGATGCCGTTCTGGTCTTCAAAAGAAGATGCTCAGACTCACAACGTTGAAGAGTGGGCTGACTTCGAAGTATTAGAAATTCCACTAGATATCTTTGTAGAAGATTGGTTACTAACTCTTGCTGAAGACGGCGTTCTTGTTGGTACTAACTGGAATGCAACATTAGAAGGCAAAGAACTTGAGCCTTCTGACCTAGCGAAATTATACATCTAATTTCTGATATCGGTCGCGCGAATCGTGCGACCGATATACCTCTGATTAGTATCAACAAATTAGAGACCTACCTCGCATAACCTTATAGCTATAGAATTCAAAATTTGAAGCAACATCAAACTAATAATAGAATATCGTTCTTTATCTGATTGATAGTCTCTTGTGATTCACTCCTTTTTTGTTACCTTTCTGCTATTCATTAGCTTTTGTTCTTATAGCCAAGTATTACCGTCAGATCGTGACCAAAACTCATCAATCTATGCTTCCCATTTAAGCCCTACTCCTAATGCTGATTGGAACGCGCTTTATCTTTCTACTTTAAACCACTCTCCTGAGCGCGCATTAAACATGTTGCAAACACGCTATATCGGGTCAACGAGTTACGGAGATAAGCTTTACCTTGCGTCTCTTCTCTATAAATACATGAGCCACCGAGATCAGCCGTTCTACGGAATCGCTTCAAACGACAGTGACTACCAAGCGATAGAAGCAGCGTTTATTTCTGCTCTTATGAAAGACGGCAAAGGCCAATATGAGGAAGCACAACAAGGCTTTTTAACACTTTTGGCGAAAATGCAATCTCGCAGCGATTTAGCTGGAAAAGCATTGCTAAAGTACCAGCTATGCCGATCACTTAACGAGCAAGCTAAATATCATCAAGCTAACTATTACTGTTCTGCGCTTCAATCAGATTTATATAACATCGCTGACCCAGTATTGCCAAAGTTTGGAACTTATCGAGTCATTGCAAACAATCACCATTTTCGAAGTGACTATCAAGCAGCACTAGATACCTACCTATCACTGATAAATGTCTTCCCACAAGGACATGATATTTCGGGAGTTTACAACGATGTAGGTAACTTGCTCAAAGAATTAAAGCAATATGAAAAATCGGCTGAGTATCTGCAGGAAGCTCTAACTCTCAGAGAAAACGCTTCAGATTTAATGAAAGCACAAGTGCATCACAGCCTTGCGGATCTCAACCTTAACCAAGAGCAAAGTGACCTAGCAATTCACCACTTTCAGACAGCAAGAACACTACTGAGCTCGTCATCACATAGCTACGGTATCGCACTAACAAGTCTTGGCTTAGGAAAAGCGTACACTCAAACGAAAGATTATGATTTGGCGAGAACCTACTTGGTCGAATCTCTATCGGCTTCGAGCGAACTGAGCAATGATGTCATTCGTATCAATGCTTACTTGGCTATCAGCGATATGTTCGAAGAACAAAAATTGCCAACGGAAGCGCTCAACTATGCTCAACAAGCGCTAGGATTAGCGGAACAAGTCGCAAGGCATAAATACATAGCGCAGTCACTTCTACAGCTTTCTGATATTAATCAATCACTCAACGATTACCAACAAGCTTTCTATTTTTACCAGCGATACTCATCAATACAAATGGAAGCTAGAGACATCGACAATCGACTCGCACTCGAAGCCCTCGGCCTGACGCATGCCAAATATGAGCAGGAACTTGAGAACTCTTTCCTGACACATCAGACGAAACTCGACCGCGTTCAAATTGAAAAAATGGAACATCAAAGATGGATGTACAACATCGTTGTTATTCTGTTGCTTTGTGCTGCAAGCTTTACGGTATTGGTAAACAAAACGGTTCGCGCAAAAGCCGCAATTGATGGCTTAACGAAAGCATATAGCCGAACTGAGATAATTCGAAGAATCAAAAGAGTGAAACGCTGTAAAGGGATGGAAAAACAGCATGTGCTCGTGCTGCTCGATCTAGATAAGTTTAAGAAGATTAATGATGAGCATGGGCACCCTACCGGTGATCGAGCACTGATCCATATTAGTGAGAAAATTAGAAAACACTTAGTAAATGGTGAATTGTTTGGTCGCTTAGGGGGAGAAGAATTTGTCATCATGCTAACCGATACCACACCAGCAGAGGTACGAGAACGCGTTGAAGAGTTACACTACGCCATTTCCAGCACTGCCTTCTTATCAGAAAGCAAAAAGTCACTTAATGTGACCGCGAGTTTTGCTTATCTAGCAACCTCAAACGCATTAAGTGACTTTGATGACTTGTATTCAGTGCTTGACCAAGCGCTCTATCAAGCCAAAAGCAACGGCCGAAACTGCATTATTGATGCCTATAACGAGCCGATTGATTTACCTGAGATTATTTATTCTCAGCCTGTTTGCGAACCAACTCAGCCATAATGCTTTCGCGATCACCTAGGTAATCGTTAAGGCCAACTTTACGTAGTTCACATGCCGGGCAATCGCCACAGCCATCACCAACAATGCCGTTGTAACAAGTCAGTGTTTTGTTTCTAACAAGCTCAAGTGCTGAGTACTGGTCTGCTAGCGCCCATGTCTCAGCCTTGTTTAACCACATTAGCGGTGTTTTGATATCAAGCTGCTTATCCATACCTTGTACAAGTGCAGAGTTCATCGCCTTCACAAAGTCATTACGGCAGTCAGGGTAACCAGAAAAATCTGTTTCACACACACCTGTAATCACGGTTTCAGCACCGATTTGGTAAGCGTAAATACCCGCTAGTGTTAGAAATAGAATATTACGACCAGGAACAAAAGAGTTTGGTAGTCCATTCTCTTGCAACTCATGAGACACAGGAATATCGTCGCGAGTCAGAGAGCTGATAGCAAGTTCATTCAACAGAGTCACATCCATCACTTTGTGCGCTTTAACACCAAGTTCTTTCGACAATGACTCAGCAACTTCAATTTCGAGTCTATGGCGCTGACCATAATCAAACGTAATCGCATGAACTTCATCATACTCTTTTAATGCTTGAACAAGACACGTTGTTGAGTCTTGACCACCACTGAATACTACAACTGCTTTTTTCATCTTAAATCCTTACGAAAAACTTCTACTAGCGACTTATCTTGCCCAGTAAAAATACAACCTATGCGATGCTCAAATATTTGTGAGTTTGTATTGATAAGCGCCAATTGCGCTCAATGCAGGTATCAATACAAAGTTGAGTAGCGCGGTCTTTTTGGCTAATTGGTTGCAGAGCGATAACAGTGTCGCTGGGAACCGCAGCTCGATCCAATAAACCGTCAAGTTGTTCGATATCTTTGCTTGTACCTACTGGATGCTTAATTTCGTTAGCACGTTGTAAGGCGCTATCTAAGATTTCCAGTTTCGCTTTCATCGCCACCTTCGGTGACACCGTAACCCAAGTGTCAGGTGTGGCTTTTACTTCTGATGTTCCGCTAGTCTCAATCTGACAGCGACAACCGTGCTGCTCAAATGCTTCAGTAAGAGGAGCAAGATCATAAATGCATGGCTCACCACCAGTAATCACAATGTGCTTCGCAGTGTAACCTTGCTTGATATATTCATTCACGATTCCTTGAGCATCGATTGCTGACCAAGTTGGTGAATCTTCTGTCTTAACCATAATATCGCCAAGGCTGGTCTCATCTTCTGGCAACGCTTCCCAGGTCTGTTTGGTATCACACCAAGAACAGCCCACAGGGCAAATTTGCAGACGAACAAAAACAGCGGGAACGCCAGTAAACACGCCCTCACCCTGAATGGTTTCAAACATTTCATTAATCTTGTACAACTTTCCCTCAGCTCAATCATCAGATGAAATTAATCAACCGCAGACCTTAAAGCACTTCCCCCTTTTGGTCAAACAAATGAGTACCGATAAATGAGTTGATCAAAGCCCTAGCCTGAAGTTTCAAGTTCCCTTATCCTTTCGCCCATTAGATTTCGTTAGCTTTTAATTTTTTAGTAAGGAACAACATGTACAAACTGATTGCTCTTGATATGGATGGCACATTACTCAACAGTGAAAAAGTGATTTCTCAAGAGAACAAAGACGCGATCGCCAAAGCTCGTGCTGCTGGTGTGAAGGTCGTTCTGGCTTCTGGTCGCCCTTTGGAAGGCATGCAAAGCAAATTAGATGAGCTTTCAATTAACGGCAAAGATGACTTTGTGCTCTTCTACAACGGCTCTATGGTTCAGAACGTATCGACAAAAGAGATCATTCACAGTGAGATCAGCAATGGTAAAGCCGCAAAAGAGATTGCAGCCCTCGCTGAACAGCTTGGTGGTTATGTTCATGCTTTCAGCAAGGTTCACGGCTTAATCACACCTGAGAACAATGAGTACACGGGTATTGAAGCGCGTATTAACGGCTTAGATATTACCGAGTTCGACTTTTCTCAACTAGAAGATGACCACGAAATCATCAAGACCATGATTGTCGCTGAACCCAGCAAGCTAACTGAAATCATCAGCAAGTTGCCACAAGAGCTCAAGACTCAGTTTACTATCGTGCAAAGTGCACCATTCTTCTTAGAGTTCCTAAACCCAAACTCAAACAAGGGTGTCGGTATCGAAGCCATTGCGAAACACTTAGGCATTAAAGCGGAAGAAGTAATCTGCATGGGTGACGCTGAAAACGATCACCATATGCTTGAATACGCTGGCCTTGGTATTGCAATGGACAACGCGATGGATGAAACCAAGAAAATCGCCGATCACATTACCGCGAGTAACGACGACCATGGCGTAGCCGTAGCAATTGAAAAGTTTATCTTCAACTCATAATCATTCGATTCTGTAAAATTAATACTAAAAAGGCTGTGCACTGCACAGCCTTCTCTTTTTTAAATGAGTCGTGTTACTTAATTTCTAGCCCAAGGCAGACGAAATGCCACCACACCAAACAGAATCAATATTGGGAAACGTAACGTTTCAATAATAAATGAAGCAATACCACTGAAAGAGACAAAACTTCCTGCCCAGCTAATCAGCAGATTTCCCGCTAACAGCATCGCCATCACTCCAACCACGATCTTGAATGAGAACTGACCGACCAAAGGTTTCGAGTCTGTTAACGTCACTAGGCATGCAATCGTCATCAAAATAGCCACCCAGAATGAGAATGTAGGCAGTGGCCATATCACCGTGAGAACAATCGACAATAAGCATAATGCCCACCACACGCCCTTAGAACTCAATAAAACACTAATATCAACATCTGGTTTTGAATCTAACCTCACGATGTGCCACGTCGTTAAGGCACCTAAGACGCCCCCCATTAATACATCACTAAAGAACGCACTGCCTGAATACGACTTAAACAGCATGATCCAAAGTAAGCCAGCAAGCACAATCAATATTGATTGTTTTTCTAAGAGACGCTTTATTTTCCAAAAGACTAACAAAGTTAAGCTCACCCATAAAGCAGCCAGTAAACTTGGAAAACTATAGCCACTGCTCATTACCAACTTCAATGTTGGCAAGTAGGCATGCGGGCGTGGAAAACCAAAACCTTGATGTGCGATCAAAGTTAGCAGTGTCACCGAAATCAAAGTGAAGCCAAACTTCAACGCGAAGTTACGACCAAAACGCCACGCAATTACCGGCAATATCACGATGAAAACCCATGGCTTCGCTAACAAGTCAGTCAAAAGCACAGTATTCACGAACACGCTCGGCATTCTATCGAACGCGTTTTGAAGTGAAACAATCCAGCTCAATTCAACTTGATGAACTTTCGGCGCCGCGCCCACCAGCTCAGTCACATAAGTCACCGGTTGATCTGTAGCAGATAAAAACAGTTCGTTAATCTCAGACCACTGTTCTGGATAACGGTACTGGTTTGCTTCCAACTCAGTAGGAGGAAGTAACATCGCTCTGCTGACCTCTACTCCATAGTGAGGAGCAAACCAGATAGGAAGTTCAAAACCACCTAGCTCATTTCGAGCTTGATAGCTGATCACTTCAGAATCAGAGACACAATCAAACACAACGGCGCTATCGGTGTAACCCAGTACACCACCAACCGTTACCGACAAACCCGCCTCTTCCCACGTTTCGCGTTGCGCCGCGACGGCTGGCGGCTCACCTGAAACCACAGTACCTCCAGGTAGAGACAATTGACCTGTGATCAACTCATCAACCAACACGATTTGGTTATCAGCACGTACTACACACAAAGCGCCCGCGATATGATCGGGCAAAGTATTGTTTGCCCAAGCGGAAGTAGTACTCAAAAGAGACAGTATGAAAACTAATAAATATCGAATAGCCAACGAGTTTACCTAAAAATGAGAGAAAAAGTTAAAGACTGCTCTAGTGTAATCAAACACGCACAAAATCGCTGTCTACGTTTTGTGCAAAGCCTTCCTCATCCATTGAATGTGAGGTGTGAACCCCATTTTTTGATAGAAGTCCTTGGCAGGTGAATTAAAGTCCCAAACCTCTACAAAGACTTGTTCTACCCCATAATCATCAAAAGTACTTTCAACTTTGTTAAACAACTTTTCAGCAATGGATTCTTTTCGATAATCAGGTAAGACAAACAGCTCATCGACACTCCCCATCGGCACTGGTTTACTCACCGTTGAGATAAGCTCACAAAAATGTCCAGAGATAAAACCAACAATGAGATCGCCTTTTAATGCCACATAAACCAAGCATTCAGGATCATCTAAGTATCGTGCAATGCTTTTTTCCTGCTCAATCTCTTCTGCCGTTTTAAAGTGCTCTGGGCTAGCAAGGTGGTGGTGATGATGTAGATCGAACATTAACTCGTTAAGTTGTTCCAAATCCGTGTGTTTTGCAGCCCTTAAAGTGACGTTCATGACTATTGCGCTTCTCAAACCAAATTAATATCTAAACTGAGTCTAGTTTACTTGCCGTGAGTATCTATACAAGTTATTGAATTAATTCATTGTTTGAAGTGCGTATTTTAGATACAAAAACGGCCACATTGCGTGGCCATTCTGTGTGAATCATTTTGAATTAAACGAATATCGAAGCTGTGGTTTTTGCTGCAGCTGTCGCTTTATGCACCGTTATCTTCTTTATCTTCTTT
>NZ_MCSD01000007.1:0-123435 GCF_002872555.1 Vibrio sp. 10N.286.55.E10 | reverse complement strand
TTATCTTCTTTATCTTCTTTGAGATCAGCAAGCTGTTGTTCTAGTTCAATAAGCTTAATTTCAGCCTCAACTTCAGCAACTCGCTTTTCTGCATCTGTGCGATTGTCTTGCGCTAGGCCATCGGCAGTAACTTGGGTTCGTTGTGCGTTTCTTGCATCGTCCGTATCTTTCATTGAACCAGCAACACCACCGGTCACACCGCCTAATGCAGCACCCTTCACGGCTAAACTCGCATCTCCAGTTAGAGCGCCTGCTGTTGCTCCTAACAAAGCACCACCTACAGCACCACGATTACGTGCAGTATTCTCATTTTCGTTATCCATTGCTGGTGATGCGCAACCAGAAATAGTCACAATCAGTGTCGCTAAAAGAAAAGGTTTAGTGAATTTCATAGGAGTCTCGCTTAGTTCTTCGTTTGGAGTAAAGCCATCTTAAGCAGGTCCGTTAATGAGATAAATAAAGCCACGTTTAGACGATACATCATGTGCAGCTATGTATTATCCAGCCATCGTATAACTACTTAATGATACCTATCTTGAGATCGTTTTATCCTCACCAACAAAAAGGCGACCAATAAGGTCGCCTCAATCGCTCGTTCTCTATAATTCTTGTCTTTCAGATGTCGCTCTTAGTCTTTGGACCAAAAGTTTTGCATATTTTCTGCACTAGGTGGCGGTCTTACACCGCAGTCTCGATAGTGGTGTTTATCACCAATCCCAAGGACCTTGCCACTTTCCTCATCGATCATAGCAGCCACTTTTACCCCGTCTCCCACATGGCGAGTCAACACGACAATTTCACCGGCTCTTTCAGACCTTACCGCCCCCAAGATTTGATATTCGTATCGGCCTTTCCTTGAATTAACGATCATCTTCGAGTTAATCGGGTCGGCTTCATACCCCACGCCAATATCAAAAACCGCTTGATAGAGATCGACGCCAGTTTTGGACACACACTTAAATACCTTGGGATGACTCAAGGGTTCTAACAACGCTCTGCTCGCTTCATCCTTTGAAATACTGGCACTAACAGCGCCACTAACCAGTAAAGCAATCAACAAAAAGTAAAATCGCATAAAAAAGACCTCAATATGTGGGGTTCATAATGAGGTCATAGTAAACGCAATGGATAAACGGATGAATAAAGTAGAGTTTAGGTAAACCATCACGCTGGCTTATGTATTAATATACGAGCCGACGATCAAATTACCCAAACAGCTAAGCCTATTTGCCGAGCTTTTCAGCAATTTCCGTTAAGCTAGTCGGATCATCAATCGTCGAAGGCACCACGTACTGCTCACCTTCAGCGATCTGCCGGATGGTTCTGCGTAAAATCTTACCGGAGCGTGTCTTGGGAAGTCTCTCAACAACCAAGGCTTGCTTAAAACAGGCTACCGCGCCAATCTCATTACGAACTTTACCAACCAACTCCGCTTGTAACTCAGTGCCATCGACTTTTACGCCATCTTTCAGCACAACTAAACCAAGAGGTAGCTGCCCTTTTAAGTCATCATGAACCCCGACTACCGCGCACTCTGCAATAGCTGGGTGACCGCCAACGATCTCTTCCATTTCACCGGTAGAAAGACGATGCCCCGCTACGTTTATCACATCGTCAATACGCCCCATGATAAACAGATAACCATCTTCATCAAGGTAGCCGCCATCACCCGAAACATAATAGCCCGGGAATTGGCTCAGATAGCCAGACTCAAATCGATCATGATTACGCCAAACCGTTGGCAGGCAACCGGGTGGTAGTGGACGTTTAAGTGCAACAAAGCCTTGCTGATTCGGCTGTGCTACTTCACCGAGTTCATTAAGAATCTCCACTTGATAACCCGGAACAGGTTTAGTGGAAGAACCCGCTTTCACTGGCAAAGATTCCAGCCCTGTCGGATTGGCAGAAATAGCCCAACCCGTTTCGGTTTGCCACCAGTGGTCGATAACCGGTTTATTGGTGTGAGATTCTACCCAATCCAACGTTGGCGGGTCTAAACGCTCACCGGCCATGAAAATCGACTTGAGCGATGTTAAGTCATACTTGGTAAGTAACTCGCCTTCGGGATCTTCTTTCTTAATGGCCCTAAATGCGGTTGGCGCAGAAAACAATACATCGACTTTGTATTCTTCACACACACGCCAAAACGCACCGGGATCGGGTGTTCGTACTGGCTTGCCTTCAAACAGAATCGTAGTACAACCATGAATCAATGGTGCATAAACAATATAGGAATGTCCCACGACCCAGCCGACATCAGAAGCTGCCCAAAATACACCATCTTGCGGCATATCGTAGATAGTGCTCATCGAGTATTTCATCGCGACCGCATGACCACCATTGTCACGCACCACACCTTTTGGCTTACCCGTAGTGCCTGACGTGTAAAGAATATACAAAGGATCGGTTGCCAAAACAGGAACGCAACTGTGCGGCAATGCATCGTTAACCGCTTGCTGCCAAAGTACATCGCGTTCATTGCTCAATTCAGCTAAAGCTTGCTCTCTTTGAAATACGACGACTTTCTCAGGCTTCCAACGACTGTCCATGATCGCTCTGTCGACCATAGGCTTATATGGCAGTACTTTATTTATCTCGACACCGCAAGAGGCAGTAATCAACACCTTCGGCTCGGCATCTTCGATACGAACGGCGAGCTCATGAGGAGCGAACCCGCCAAACACCACCGAGTGAACCGCGCCTAGTCTTGCACAGGCCAACATTGCCATCGCCGCTTCAGGAATCATTGGCATGTAGATAACAACACGATCGCCTTTAGTAACGCCTTGCATAGCTAGCATACCAGCGACTTTTGCCACTTGGTCACGCAATTGATTGTAAGTGTACGATGATTGAGTCCCTGTAACTGGAGAGTCGTAAATCAGTGCCACTTTATCACCACGACCATTTTCGCAATGATAATCTAAAGCCAACCAGCACGTGTTCATCACCCCATCAGGAAACCAGCGCTCAATACCGTTATCGTCAGTTTGTAATATCGTTTTTGGTGACTCAAACCAATCTATCGCTTGTGATTGTGTTTCCCAAAACGAATTTGGATCTTCCCTCGCCCATTGATACTCGGTTATATAGTCTGTTTTTCTGTTCATTCGATTCGTAGCAGACATAGTGCCTCCTCCATGATTTATCCATTTCTCCAAGTGCCTAGCCTTTGGCTGTAGCACTTGATAGCACTCTTTTCTCAGCGTTGTGTTCGTGAACATTTAACCGTTCACGACAATCGCTTTACTTAGGAAAAGGCACACGGATGGCACCTTCCATGATCACTCGGGCACTACGACTCATTATCGCCCTTTCTATTTTCCAACCGTTTTCGGTCTGCAAAGCTTTAGCTCCCACCTTTAAGGTTCCTGATGGATGGCCAAAGGTCACAAAATCACGGGAACCCTCACCGGCTGCCAAGTTCACTAACGTACCCGGAACACTCGCCGCTGAAGCAATGGCGACTGCAGCTGTGCCCATCATGGCGTGATGCAGTTGCCCCATAGACAAAGCTCGCACCAAAAGGTCGGTATCGTCAGCTAATACCGATTTACCACTTGAAGCTTGATACGCTTGAGGCTTAGCAACAAACGCGACTTTCGGTGTGTGTTGGCGTGAATCCGCTTGTTCTAAAGAATCAATCAGCCCCATTGCAACTGCGCCATGTGCTCGGATGGATTCAAACAATGCCAAGGCTTTTGAATCGCTGTTGATATCAGATTGAAGCTCTGTGCCTTGATAGCCAACCGATTCTGCATCAACAAAAATGGTTGGTATTCCTGCATTGATGTATGTCGCTTTGATGCAGCCCAATTCGGGAACATCTAAAAAATCGACAACATTCCCTGTTGGAAACATAGAGCCACTCGCATCGGCCGGATCTAGGAAATCAACTTGGATTTCAGCAGCTGGGAAAGTGACACCATCGAGCTCAAAGTCACCCAACTCTTGGACTTCCCCGTCAGCGATAGGTACATGAACAATAATGGTTTTCTCTATGTTCACTTGCCATACTCGCACCTCGACCACGCCGTTTTCTGGAATACGATTCGAATCGACCAATCCACTATGAATAGCAAATGGGCCTACTGCAGCAGACAAATTACCGCAGTTACCGCTCCAATCAACGAACGGCTTGTCTATTGCTACTTGACCGAATAAGTAATCAACATCGTGATCGGCTTTACTGCTTTTCGAAACAATAACGGTTTTACTGGTACTGGATGTTGCGCCACCCATACCATCAGTTTGTTTGCCATAAGGATCCGGGCTGCCAATCACTCTCAACAACAATGTATCTCTAGCTTCTCCAGCAACTTGCGCCGCTTTAGGTAAGTCACTTAGGTTGAAGAAAACGCCTTTACTTGTTCCGCCCCGCATGTAGGTAGCAGGTACTTTTATCTGTTTGATGTTCATAACCAGGTCCTACTGTGCGAGAAAGTCTTTGGCGAAACGTTGCAATACGCCACCAGCGCTATAGACATTCACTTCGTCTGCCGTGTCTAGTCGGCAGGTTACAGGCACATCCAGCTTTTCACCGTTTTTACGAGTAATGACTAGAGCCAAATCAGAACCGGCTTCAATGTCACCGTACACGTCGTAAAGCTCGGTGCCGTCCAGTTCTAAAGTATTTCGATCCGTTCCCGCTTTGAATTGCAGGGGCAGCACACCCATACCGACTAAGTTGGTTCTGTGGATTCGTTCAAAGCCTTCGGCAACAATCACTTCAACACCCGCTAAGCGCACCCCTTTGGCTGCCCAGTCACGTGATGAACCTTGTCCATAATCAGCACCAGCAACAACAATCAAAGGTTGTTTACGGTTCATGTAGGTTTCTATCGCTTCCCACATTCGCGTAACTTGACCTTCGGGTTCAACCCTTGCTAATGAACCTTGAACGACTTCTCCTGCGTCCTTCACCATTTCGTTGAACAGTTTAGGGTTGGCGAAGGTTGCTCGTTGTGCGGTTAAGTGATCACCTCGATGGGTCGCGTAGGAGTTAAAGTCCTCTTCCGGAACTTCCATTTTGGTGAGGTATTCCCCCGCCGCGCTCGAAGCGAGAATCGCATTTGAAGGAGATAAATGGTCCGTAGTGATATTGTCACCCAGAATCGCTAAAGGTCTCATCCCTGAAAGGCTTCGTTCTCCCGCAAGAGCCCCTTCCCAATAAGGTGGCCTGCGAATATAGGTGCTTTGAGGTCGCCAGTCATAAAGCGGTTCAGTCGTTACCTGTTCCTCGTCTGGCTGGAACATTTTCACGTAGATTTGTTGGAATTGCTGAGGTTTAACATGCTCACCGACAACGGCATCGATCTCGGCATCACTCGGCCATAAATCACTTAAGTAGATTGGCTTACCATTGTTGTCGGTGCCTAAGCTGTCTTTCTCGATATCAAAGCGAATCGTGCCAGCCAAAGCGTAAGCAACCACCAATGGCGGTGAGGCTAAAAACGCTTGTTTTGCATAGGGGTGGATTCGACCATCAAAGTTTCGATTCCCCGATAACACAGCGGTTGAGTACAGGTCACGGTCGATGATCTCTTGTTGGATTGCATGATCTAGGGCTCCGCTCATACCATTACAGGTAGTGCACGCATAACCGACGATACCAAAACCTAATTGTTCCAATTCTGGCAACAAACCTGCTGACTCGAGGTAGAGCTTGGCAACTTTAGATCCTGGAGCAAATGACGTTTTCACCCACGGTTTACGAACTAATCCAAGCTGATTGGCTTTCTTAGCCACCAATGCTGCGGCTACCACGTTTCTTGGATTACTGGTGTTAGTACAAGAGGTAATTGCCGCAATGATCACGGCACCATCGGGCATTTGATCATCGCTGTACTGCTCTTTCCAAGATGCTTGGCTAATGCCTTGTTCAGCCAGCTCTCTGGTTGGCAAACGACGATGTGGATTGGATGGCCCTGCAAGATTGCGCTCAACCTTCGATAAATCAAACTCTAATACACGCTCATATTGAGCAGAGTCTAGATCGTCAGCCCATAGCCCGGTTTGCTTGGCATAGCGTTCGACTAGTTCAACTTGTTCAGGCTCTCGTCCCGTGAGTTTAAGGTATTGAATAGTCTGCTCATCGATGTAGAACATCCCCGCAGTCGCACCGTACTCAGGCGTCATATTCGATATAGTGGCACGGTCGCCAATAGTCAGTGCACGAGCACCTTCACCAAAGAACTCTAAATAACTAGAAACCACTTTTTCATTTCGAAGAAACTCGGTAATCGCAAGCACAATATCCGTTGCCGTAATCCCTTCTTGTCGTTGACCCGTTAGCTTCACGCCGACGATGTCCGGCAATCGCATCATCGAAGGCCGACCTAGCATCACAGTCTCAGCTTCCAAGCCGCCCACACCAATCGCAATAACGCCCAGGGCATCAACGTGCGGTGTATGGCTATCGGTACCAACACAAGTATCAGGAAACGCGATGCCTTCTTTAGATTGAATAACTGGAGACATTTTCTCCAAGTTAATCTGGTGCATGATCCCGTTACCCGCTGGGATCACACTCACGTTTTTAAACGCGGTTTTACACCATTCAATAAAATGAAAACGGTCTTTGTTTCTGCGCTCTTCAATCGCGCGGTTTTTATCAAATGCTTCGTTATCAAACCCGGCATGTTCCACTGCCAAAGAGTGATCAACAATCAGTTGAGTTTCGACCACTGGGTTCACCTTGGCAGGGTCTCCGCCTTGGTCGGCAATCGCGTCTCTTAATCCAGCCAAATCTACTAGGGCTGTTTGACCTAGAATGTCATGACACACCACTCGCGCAGGATACCAAGGAAAATCTAAGTCGCTCTTGCGTTCAATGATCTGCTTTAAGCTGTCTTCAAGGGTTTCAGGATCACAGCGTCTTACTAATTGCTCTGCCAACACTCGCGACGTATAAGGCAAGGTTTTATAAGCGCCCGGGGATAGTGCTTCTACCGCTTCGCAAGCGTCGAAATATTCTAAACCCGTTCCCGGTAAAACCTTTCGATACTTGTTTTCATCAAGCTCTTGGTTTCTTTCAAGTTTTACATCAGACATACATCCACCATTATCTGTTAAATTCTATTCGTTGGTTCCCGAGGCCTTATCACATGAAGATAACAGTCACCTCGAGATTTAAGTCGGCTCGATATAGAGGACTAACGTAAATGGATAGGTAGCCAGTCTTGGTGCTCTGGCCCGGTGTAGTCTGCACTTGGACGAATGATGCGATTGTTTTCTCTTTGTTCGAACACGTGTGCTGTCCAACCTGTGAGGCGGCTCATCACGAAGATCGGAGTAAATAATTTGGTTGGGATGTCCATGAAGTGGTAGGCCGATGCATGGAAGAAGTCAGCATTACAGAACAGCCCTTTCTCGCGCTTCATTACCGCTTCAACACGTTCTGAAACGGCATAAAGCTGTTCATCTCCCACCTCTTGAGCTAGCTCTTTTGACCAACGTTTGATTAAGGCATTTCGAGGATCACTTTCGCGATAAATGGCATGACCGAAGCCCATGATTTTGTCTTTGTTAGCAAGCATCTGCATGATGTTGGTTTCGGCTTCATCAGCGGTTTTCCAATCTTGGATCATTTCCATTGCCGCTTCATTCGCACCACCGTGCAGTGGGCCTCTTAGTGTGCCAATCGCAGCCGTTACACAAGAATGAATATCCGACAGTGTTGAGGCACAAACACGAGCGGCAAAGGTAGAGGCATTAAACTCATGTTCCGCATAAAGGGTTAGCGAGCAGTGCATCACCTTTTTATGCAGTTCACTAGGCGTTTTGTCAGTCAGCATCTTCAAGAAATAGCCACCCAAACATGCTTCGCTTTGATCTTCCGTATCAATGCGCACGCCATCATGGCTAAAGCGATACCAATAACAAATAATCGCAGGGAAAAGCGCGAGCATTCGTTCAGTCGCAGGCAATTGCTCAGAAAAATCAGACTCTTGCTCTAGATTACCTAGCATTGAACAACCTGTTCTCATCACATCCATTGGGTGAGCGTCTGCAGGGATAAGCTCTAATGCTACTTTCAAAGGTTGAGGCAAGCCGCGTAGGCCAACCAACAGTGTTTTGTAATCGTCTAGCTCTTTTTCAGTGGGTAAATGACCTCTGAGTAGCAGATGCGCCACTTCTTCGAACTGAGCATGATTAGCAAGGTCAGTAATATCATAGCCACGATAAGTTAAACCCGTTCCTGACTGGCCTACGGTACATAGAGCGGTGGTTCCAGCACTTTGGCCACGTAGCCCTGCACCACCAATCGCGGGAGTACCAGTTGGTTTCGCGCTTTCATTCTTGTCTACGTTATTGTTCGCCATTGACGCATTGTCGACAGTTGCTTTATCACTCAAAGATACAGACATGTTGAACTCCTTTTCTTTGTTAGCCGCCTGCACTCTTTGGTGCTAACTATTTATATGTCCGACGCTTTTACAATCGGAACTGGATGTGGCGACTAACCATTTCACGTTATTGGATTAAGTTGATTTTTATTAATTGAAGTTGGATTTATTCTTCACTCGAAAACAACTTGTCAAGCTTGTTCTCGTAATCGTGGTAATTCAGGTGTTCGTAGAGCTCTTTACGGGTTTGCATTGAATCCAGCAGAGCTTCTTGATTGCCTTCAACTAACAAGTGTTTGTAAACATTCTCCGCGGCTTTGTTCATCGCACGGAACGCACTCAATGGGTAAAGCACCATGTCGACACTTGATTGGGCTAACTCGCTACAGTTGTAGAGTGGTGTTTGGCCGAACTCAGTGATGTTGGCCAAGATAGGCACGTGTTTACCCGTTGCTGATTTCAGCGCCGCTGAGAACTTCACGTATTGATCGAGTTGATTCATCGCTTCAGGGAAGATCATGTCCGCACCCGCATCAACACACGCAATCGCTCGTTCAATCGCACTATCAATGCCTTCAACTGCCAATGCATCGGTACGCGCCATAATCACGAAGCTGTCATCGGTTCTAGCATCTGTTGCCGCTTTGACTCGATCAACCATCTCTTGCTGGCTTACAATCGCTTTATTTGGTCGATGACCACAGCGTTTCTGAGCCACTTGGTCTTCCATATGAATGGCAGCAGCACCCGCTTTTTCCATCGCTCGAATGGTTCGTGCAATATTGAATGCGCCACCAAAACCCGTGTCGATATCCACCAGCAAGGGCAAATCACACGCATTGGTAATACGTTCAACATCGACCAATACATCGTTCAATGTCGTAATGCCTAAATCAGGCAAACCGTAAGACGCATTGGCGATGCCTCCACCAGACAAATAAATCGCCTGATGACCCAAGTTCTTTGCCATCATCGCGCAATACGGATTCACCGTGCCGACGATCTGCAATGGGTCGTTGTCTTTCACAGCTTGTCGGAACTTTGCTCCTGCTGATAACTTCATAATGACGCTCCCTGTTAATTGTTTATTTCTAATCTTTATGACTAATGATGTTTAGCTCTCGCCAGCGAAGAACCGCTAGCAAATACCAGTCGCCAGTTAATCAAGATCTTTGGATTGAATTTGTTGCTCAATAAGCAATCGGCTACCCGAGATGTGTCTTCGCATTAGCATTTCTGCTAGCTCTTCATCACGGTTGCGAATCGCTTGTAAAATGTATTTATGTTCATCAAGCGCCTCTTTTGGTCGAGACTGTGCTCTAGGCGATTGGTAGCGGTACATGCGTAATAGGTGATAAAGCTCATCACACAACAGCGAAATGAGTTTGCTGTTACGACTCGCTTTGATAATGCGGTAATGGAAATCAAAATCCCCATGTTGATGAAAATAAGAAGAACCTTCGACTTCATCGATATGTTTAGAATGTGTCGACAATAACCCTTCAAGCCCGATCAACTCTTCTTGTGTGATGTGTCTCGCCGCTAATCGAGCAGCCATGCCTTCCAATGCCTCTCGCACGGCGTAAAGCTCTAGCAGTTTGTCTGCCGAAAAAGTAATAACTCGAGCGCCGACATGAGGAATTCGCTCAATAAGCCCTAGCCCTTCCACACGCATTATCGCTTCACGTAATGGACCTCGGCTTACTTCAAAGCGTTTAGCCAGTTCAGGTTCCGAGATCTTACTGCCCGGAGCTAATTCACCGCTAACAATCGCCTCGACTAGGTATTCAGTCAGGCTTTCCGACTTGGTGTTTTCTTTGTCGCCAACACGAGTTTTCGTGTTTGCACTTAAGCTGAGATCTTTTATCGCAGTATTCATATTCATGCTGCTCACTTCTGATTGCCGAACCTTAATTGTCAACAATTCCATAACATGAACATAAAATACACGATTAAATTGTCGACAATCAAGCTAATTGTCGACAATTTAGACTAAGGTATAATTAAAAAAGGCAGTGCAAGATGAGCTTAGATTGGTGAATTATCGTTAGCAGAACCTGATGGTGTATTACCAGCGCCCCGAATCAAGTGAGAGTATATTGGGCTAAACAGTACGTATAGACACTTACCGTTTTACACGCTTTTCGACTACTGAAATTAACGGTCTACTCGCTTTAATCAGGTTATTGGGACTTATTGTGAACTGCGAGAACGCGATACCAACGTTGGGAACTCAAATATTCCCCCTTTGATAAGTACGATGTGTTGGCTAAAGTAATTCACGGCACTACTACTCACATCTCGGGTTCGTGTTTTCATTACGATGTCAGATGCCGTGAAAAACAACTCTTCAAAGTGAGGATCGGTTTTATGTTCAGTAAAGTCCTCTACCTCAGAATCATATAGACAGTACTCGAAAACATTTTTGTGTCTCTCAACCACTTGCGCTTCAGAAGTAAACAACACCCCATCGCCATTATTCGAAAAAGAGTAAGACATGATTGAAAAGTGCTCATCAGTAAAATTAGTCGAGCTTAATGTCTTGAGTTTGAGCCCGTTCTTTCTTTCAACGTACTGTTTATAGTTGTAGACAAAGCTTAAGTTGTGACGATTCTGATGCGTATAATGCCTAATAAAAGAAAAAAGCATAAAAACTAAACTTAACAGAAAGAAAAAGTGATACTTATTAAAATTTTTCAAGGATATTTTTAATTTTTTCATTTTGAGAGTGAACTGAGATTATATAGTTATTGGCATAAGAGTTTTGCGAAGTTTCTTCTAACGCATATGCGAAGTAAACCTTCTTACCATCAACTTGATAAAATAGCGTCATATTAGTATTCAATTGATTAATAAGATTCAATAATGACTTCGGTGCAGTATGATCCCTTAAAGTGATCAGGTTGATATTATTACCTGTACGACTCTCCAAGACCTGTAAATGGTAATCAGATGATATAAAAGAATCTTTCATATATGGGGAGATTTGGGACAAACCTGAGTAAGCAAAATCCTGGTACAAAAAGTAACCACCAACAGCAAAATTTAAACTAATAAAGAACGTTAATATAGGTTTGGCCTTACTGGATATCTTGCTTGTAATCTCCTGATATATGGGCTCTTTCTTTTCATGTTCTGGCTCTTCAGAGTCCAGGCTTATCAGTGTGTTATCGATAAATACATTCAGTTTCGTGTTTATGCTGTAGCCAACACCGCGGAATGCCGTAATTTCAACGTTCGCTTCTAGATCATAAAAGGCCTTTCTCAAAAGCGAAATACTTCGCTTTATCGACCCCTCAGTCACCACCTTGTTCTTCCAAACTGTATCTAATATGGTCGACTTTTCGACCATTTCTCCTTGCTTCCCCAATAGAAGAATAGCTAATTTAAACTCGTTATTATTGAGCAGTAATTCCTTTTCTCGATAAGTTATTTTATTTTTCCCACTATCAAATTCTACATTCATTGATAGAAAAGCCCCATTAAAGCATTAAGATTCATAAGATCACATTGATTGTAACAACAAATCAATTATACCCAGTAAGCAACTTGATAGACACACTCGTCCAATCAGAATTGAAATGAATCCTAGAAAGGATTTAATTACCCCATATCACTACGCAAAAATAGAGGAAAAAAGTTTACTATTTCACCTAATATTTCTTTGGTTTATTAAGAAAATAAAAGAGCCACCGTTTTATACATAAACAGTGGCTCTTCAATTTACACCTAACCATTTATCTAACAAATGATTAAGACTAATAGTAGTCAGGCTTTCGGCTCATGCTTCTGTAATAAAGGCTACAAAGCCATCACTTGGTTTACTTGTTCACATAAACTGGCATTAAGCGTGTTGTCCCAATCATTTTCCGTAACAAACTCACCGTTAGTGTTAAAGACCGTCACATTGTCTTTTTCTAAAGCGTATGGTGTGAACGTAGAAGTCTGTAACCACTGTGACATAAGATCATCTTTAACAGACTTATCCTTATTAGAAAATTCAGCAGGTCCAGATACTGCATTCACCTCATTACCGAAAATAAAAGAAAGCTCTGCACCATGACATGAGCTCTCAGATGGCTTACACGTTTTTGCAAAGCTCTCTACGTAGTAGTCAGGCCAAAGGCTAAAATCAGGTTGATAGTTGAACTGGTATAGCGCCGCATTCGAACCACCTGCAGCCAAGTTTTGCGCAACCTGTTGAGATGAACACGCAAACAGCACTTGATTCATTAGTTTGCGGGCATTAGCTTTACGCTTTGCTGCGGTACTATTCCAGAAGCTTAATTTGAACTCTGGAATCTCACGTAGCTTAGAACCCTTATCTGCACCGAAAAACAGATCGATCAGTGAATTATAGCTGCCTGGTAAATCAAGAAGCGCATCAAACGGCGCAACAAAGATATTCGACTCATCTTGGTTGAAACCCAGTATCACATCAACACCATTTACCGATTTTAGTTCACTCGGCTGATACGTGACAGTCTCTCCATCGACATAGGGTGCCCAAGATAACAGACCCGCTGTTTTAGGGGTAATACTGGTCAAGCTATTCAGCTGCGTTGCTGCAGCTTTCATTTGAACTTGAACATCCACGATCTCTTCAAAAGGCACGCTAGTAATGTCTTTGTCCTTTCCTAGCTTATCTTGAACAACACCTGCTACCCATTTCGCTGACTCGGCATCTTTGTACTTAACGCCATATGGGTTACTTTCCATGATGGCACGTTGGTACAGGTGAGCGTTTTGTTGCTCATCCATTAATTGGATGCCAATCGACATCGCACCTGCACTTTCGCCAAACAGAGTAATGTTGTCGGCATCGCCACCAAAACTATCGATATTGGCATGAATCCACTGCAACGCTGCCTTCTGGTCTTGGATACCGTAGTTACCAGAGTGTTGTTCACTGTAGTAGCTACCAAAAATACCCAATCGGTAATTCATGCTAACCAGAATAAACGGGGTACCCTCATCTGCATTTTTAGCAACAAGCTTCGCGCCATCAAACTGCTTAACTGTACTAGAGCCAAGCTCAAATGCACCGCCATGAATGAACACATAAACGGGCAGCTTTTCACCTAGCTCAACACCTGAAGGGCGCCAAACGTTCGCGTTTAAACAGTCTTCGCTTTGTGCTTCTTGTACTACACCGTTCGCTTCCATTGTGTGAGGTATTTGCGGGCAGATATCCCCTGCAGAAGTCACATCATAATGAACGCCAGCTTCAAAGTAATTAAGCTTGGGTGCCTGAAAGCGTTCTGCTGAAGCATATTTTACGCCCATAAACGCATCAACTTGTGATGAGTAGCCCACCGGCGAATGCGCTAGGCCTTGTAGTGTCGCCCCTTCAAGATCCACGCTTGGTGCTGCAATGGCTTGGTTGCTTAACGCTAGAATGGCGCTTGCAATCGAAATTGATAATGTATTTTTCATCGTTTTACTCATAAAAGAGAGAATCAGTGTTATTTGTAAAAATCAAAAAAGGAGCAAGGTTAATCACCTTGCTCCATATAATTACAAACTATTATTCAGGAGCGACTGTCCAAGCGTTATAGCCTTTCTTCGTCTCAGTGAAATCCAGATCTGGTCGACCCCAGCCCGTTTCACACCCCGTTTCATTCGCTGGCAAAGAGAAGAATGTATTGTGTGGGTTAAACTCTGGGAAGAAACGATACACTTGATCGAAAGCGACCGGCATATTCATTAAGCGGTTATCGACCATTCTGGTTGTACCCGCGCGAACCAGTTCCCAACGCTCATTCCAGTTAACACGAACATACGCGTCGTAATCTGAGTTGTTGGTCGCCGTCAGCTGGATACGGCTCCAGTAATTCAGGAATGAACCACCCGTTTGACATCTCATAGTTAAATCTACAGGCACAGTTTGTGGTCGGTTCGCTTCGTTTTGAATACCGAAACGAGAAACAAACATATGTTGGTTCATTGAACCCTTGTCACCATTTTTCGGGTAAACAATCAAATCACCCCATTGACTACCACCAGCACCACCGCCACTGCGGTCAAAGATACGGCCATTCCACAATGAAGAAATCGTCATCTCTGCAGTATTGCCTGAAGCAACAATAGATTCTTCTAGGTGGTTATCAGATTGCGCTTTAAAAGAGAACAATTGAGACACACCAGCGTCCACATTACATTCTTGACTTACCACATTGTAACTACTGTAACCGTTCACCGTTAAACACTGTGTATCATCGCTCGCAGGGCGAACTTGGAATACGTTCGTCGGGTGTGTGACAGTGCCAGGCGCCGCTGGTACAAATTTAAACAGCACATTAGGGTCGGTATTTTCATTTACCGCTTGTGATGTGTCACAGTCTTGGAATGCAAACTTGCCGCCAACATTAGTTAAACACTGCACGTTACCATTGCTTTCGAAGTTAACAATACGCTTACCTCGGTCACCAATCGCGATATTGAAGCGTTTTGACTTCACCTTATCAACGCCATGAACACGGTAATTCGCTACAAGATCCAGTGGCAATACAACGTTAGCAAAGCGAGGAAGATATTTTGCGTACTCACCACCTAAATTAGCAGCAGCATCTGCGATAGAATCATTTAGAGTTGCGACATCAAGGTAGAATTGCCCCTCTTCAGAGAACTCAGAAGCATTCGCTAAAATAGTACTGTTGATTGTCTGTTCTGCCAGCTTCAATACGTCTTCAGCTAAGCTCGGTAGTTCTGGCGCATACACCTTTACAAGCTCAACTAATGGATACTCTACCGACCAAGTAACACTTTCCAAACCTGAAATGGCACTGTGATCCAGTGTATCAAGTGAAACTTGAATACCAGTATTACGCGCTTCACGGCTGCCATTTCGGTTACCTTTGTTTGTCACCTTAGTAACAGCACCATTGATGTATGCGTTATCGTAAATCACATCGTTCGTTGCATCTGCATCGGCAAGCACAATCTGGTTGGCATCAGTGTTGTACGTAACAACCGTAGAAACGTTGTTCCAAGTAAACGTCTGTTTGCCTGTGGTTTGAAGATCGAACGCGACGTCGTTTGTTACGTGACCACCTTGTAACGTTTTAGTTTGGGTGCCCGCTTGGATGCTTTGTCGGCTGTCATCATCTTGCCATACATTAAGGCCCGTCAGTTTTACACCACTACCGTTTGCAATAAAGTCACACGACTGTGGGGTGTTTTGTGTCAACACACAGGTACTGCCTGAGTTGTTAGAATCAACAATACGCATAGGCGACGCACTCAAGTAAGCGCCTTGACCTGTCATTGTGGTGCGGCCTTGCGGATCGACAAAAGAAACCGGTGTGTCATTGTCGTTCAGCTTATAAGCCAGCGATACAGTGTAGAACGCCGCTGAATCCCAACCTTGCGAAGGAATAACCTGACCCGTGATGGTGTTGTGGCCACTGTTGATGCTTTGACTTTGGCCTGATAGCGTTACCCACTCTGTTGTGGTGTTGTCTTCGCCAGTACCGACCGTTTTTTCCAGTAGCACTCGAATCGGTTGGTTAGCAAAACTGTTTGTACTGCCGTTAACTAAATCAAAGTCTAACGTGACATTGATTGGCGTTTGGGTCGCTAGCCACATTTTGCCGTCTCGGGTCAGGTTTTCACCTTTTGCCGGTACAAATGTAGCCGATGCGTTTTCAATCTCAGGCGCATCAGGGATCAAATCGTCCATGATGAGGTCGCCACCCCACATTCTGCGCACGCCATCGGCCACCCACAGTTCTATCTGAACACCAGTACTGTGGTAACCAGACTCAGGAAGCAAACAAGACCACTGGTTGTTGCCTAAGCTCGAACAAGTAGAATTGTGATTATCAGAACCATGAATCACCACCTTAGATGGGGCTTGCTCTTGGTACCACTCACCCTGCGGGAACGATACCGGCGTGGTGAGCAAGACCTTTTGATTTGCCTCTAGAGTAAGCCCTTCCGGTTTAAAATTAGCCACACAATATGGACTGGCACCATGTGGGTTGAAATCTAAACACTTCAGGTGAGGGTCAATATTGTCCGCGCCATATTCGTTAGCAATGTTCTGAGAGTGTTGAGCAGCATGGGCTACTGAAATGCTGGCTAAGCTGGTTAGCAGCGCCGCATAAATAGGAGAAAATTTCATTAAGATTTCAGTCTCTTTGATTGAAAGTAACAGTATTAAAAAATGGAGATAAAGGCCTTCAAAGCCACAACCGCTGCGAATTCGTTAGCAACGAATGCCATTGAACGTGATCAGCCAAATGGCCGTTATTGGACATCACAGCCAACAGGAAGCGACGTTTAAAGACCCGCCAAGCTTGTGCTTGATTCGGCGTGAAATACAGTGAATTACCGTTAGTTTAGGTTTTATGAGCTTTTTTTAGAGCTCGTTAATTCAATGAGTTAGCTTATCAAGCCCAGGGCTCATTCAGTGAAAGAATCGCCAGTGTTATGGCTTAAGAAGCGCTGGTACCTCGTCACTTTGCAGGGCGCAGGTGTGTAAAATGTCCAGAATCAGAGCATTTTCATCGATGGTGTCTTGGTAAGGGATAGTCGGTAGCCCTTCCAGCGCTAAGTGCAGCTTTTCTGCGGTATAGCGGTAGCTATCAAACCCCTGATGTTTCCATAATTCAATCGAGGCAATTGCACGATCAATACACGCCTCCATCGGTACCGGCTCCACCAAGTCATCGACGGTCAGTTCACCGCCCCACATTCTGCGCACGCCATCGGCCACCCACATTTCTATCTGAACACCAGTGCTGTGGTAACCAGACTCAGGAAGCAAACAAGACCACTGGCTGTTGCCTAAGCTTGAACAAGTGGAATTGTGATTATCAGAGCCACGAATCACCACCTTAGATGGGGCTTGATCTTGGTACCACTCCCCCTGCGGGAACGAAACTGGCGTGGTGATCAATACCTTTTGCTTAGGCTCTAGAGTAAGCCCTTCCGGTTTAAAATTAGCCACACAGTATTTACTGGCACCAGCAGGGTTTAAATCTAAACACTGACGGTGAGGGTCAATATTGTCTGCGCCATAGCCTTCCGCAATGTTCTGAGTGTGTTGAGCGCCATGCGCTGCTGAAATGCTGGCTAAGCTGGTGAGCAATGCCGCGTAAATAGGAGAAAATTTCATGGTTGTTGGTCTCTTGGTGATTAAATAAAAAGGTAAAATGGCTAAAAGGCACAAGTCGGCCTGTTCTAGAGGCTGAAGAAACGGGTGCACTGCACAGTGAACGAATACAAACTGCGTAAATGGAATATAACGGCGAAAACAAGCCTGCCATCCCACACTAGATTGATATCTACAGCTAATTGCATCAAAACGGTTGATTAGCAGTCACTGAAGGCAACCAGCTATTTGCCCTCAGTGCTCGCAACCTTAAATGCATGACTAACTGAATGAGTCATATCGAGATGGTTAGCGGTCAAACTGCTGGCAATTGACCATACTCTTTCTTCTGTCTTGGTCACTGCCCGCCATCGTAAATTGGAATTGAAGGTTACTGATGGTTATTTCGGGGTTTGCCTCGGGATAAGGCAAAGCCAAGTTGCTGTCTGTCGTTTGATATATCACTAGCCCAAAGCTAGGGGGGATCGGTTGCTTGGTAAGCGTAATCGGTATCGAGTTATGACCATCGTACGAGAAGTTAACAACCAGCGTTTCGGGTAGCTTTTTGTCTTGAAATTTTGGGGTCGATGGGCTGAAGTGCACTGGTGACAGGCTTGTCAATTCTGTCATTTCTACCACCCCTGGCAAAAAATCAAACGCCAGCGTCGGAAAGCTCAACCGATATTGCCTGCTTCCGGATAGATTTAAATCAATATTGTCGTACGCAAGGTTCATAAAATCGACAGTTTGTGCTTCGTAACAGATCCCTTTGGTGCCATCTGGTGGGTACTCGAGTGCCACAGGTAACGGTTCACTTTCAAAAGTGCGCGTTGCTTCTGGGTAGCCCTTGTCAACCTTGCCGCTGTATTTCACGGTCAGAGGTTTAAAGCCCACGCCTTTATCAAACACCTTATCAATGTCTGATGGGTTGATGGTCAGGGTTGGCGAACTCGCAAAACACTCTCCCTGATCATTACACCACTGGTAGGTCTTTGAATCGGCAATGACTTCATCGCCATCGGGATCGAGATCTTGAATAGGACGAACGGAAATAGGGCCTGTGCCTATGGTGTTGTTCTCATTCGGTGCGACATTCCATTCGGGCATATCCGTTGGGTAACCGTGGCCTGAAATGACTGGCGTATGATTTGAGCAAACTTGGTTTTCAGGGCATTCTGCCATTGCTGACCAAGAACAGCTTAAAGCCAAAATAGTGATGATGGATTGACGTATCATGGTTGTACCCCTATCGAGAGAAAGCGGGCTGAAAACAGCCCGCTTGGTTAATGGTTAAAGCAATCTCAAAGGATTAACGTAGTGAAGCACGAGTAATTTGTACCTCATTCATAGACGCAGTGATCGTGTAACCTTGTACCTCTTTCGGTAATACAAATGTTAGGTCATTACCGGCGTCAACCAGCGCCGCTTGAAGCGCAGCTTCAGCATCGCCTTTCTGGTAAAGGCCAGCTGTGTCTGTTTCATTTTCTGTCAGTGTGAACGTCACATCTGCTTTAGCTAGGTCAATAACCGCACCGTCATCCGCGTGTACCGTCAGAGTTTGACCCACTTCAGCTGTACCGCTGATGGTTAGGGCCATTGCTGCAGCAACGTTGAAGTCATTCGATTCTACTTTATCAGAGACAAGCGTTGTTGACGGGTAGCCGTATTGAGTATGAACTTGCCACACTAGGTTTAATTGTTTGTTTTTTAGCTCATTGAAGTTTGAAAATGTAATGACACCGTCGTCCAATTCGCTGATATCCGCTTCAACTACTTTTGCGTATTCGGTACCACTCGAGTCTTCTAACCAGTACGTCACCTTGGTGATGGCATCATCGTCTTGGTCTTCAAGAGTCGGTGCATCGAATTCGACTTCAATATCCGCAGGTGTCCATAAAATATCAGTTGTCGTCACCGCAGGAGCCGTTACTGTTGGTTTGTGGCCTTGTACAGGTGCAGTGGCAACGCTGTCGATAGCCCAAGCTGCTGTTGCTGTAAAACCACCCATAAGTAGGCCGATAGTGATCATTGATTTTTTCATTGTCTTTCCTTTCTGAACGAAAACGTTCATGTTTTATTGTTAGTTATGAATTACTTGTTGTTTGTCGCCGACTTTGAATCCGACGGTTTTTTCTTTGTCACTTGGACTTTGAATTGGAACCCTTGGTCTTCGCCTTTCAACACGTACTTTTGCTGATTGGCGTTCGCCACCTTGGTAAATTCGTTTTGAGTATCATGCTCTCTTCGGAACCATTGGAACGAGTATTGAGAAAGGTCTAATACCGCCGCTTCATCTTCGAACACATAAGCCGTGATGGCTTCCGTCGTGAATAGGTCTTCATCTAGACGATGCCCTTCATGAAACAGGTCAACACGATAGACACTGCCCTTTAACCACTCGATATTGCCTTGCTTTGCGTCTTGTTCGTTCTGATCGTAAATTGCTATTACCGTGACGGATTGCGCCACATGACTGAGTAAAACCAGCTCAGCGATGCCTTCTTCATTGGTGACGGTTTGGTAAACGAAGTTCGCTTGGTTCGGTTCCAGCTCTAACGTCTCCCCATTCAACGTCAAAGATGTTAAGTCTTCAGCGGTGATTTGATAGGTCACCGGGATATCGGCAACGGCTTTGCTCAATAAGGCACTCGCAACGATGCTTTCACCCGCGGTCGCGGTTTCTGGTTCAAACGAAATTGACTCAAGAAACTTACTGTCAGTGACGGTAATCGACATGGTGTTAGACTCTTTCACTTGGCCGCTTTTGAGTTTGTATCTCACCTTAAGCGACAGTGTATTGTTGCCGTCATAGCGGTAGCTTGGCGCGGTAAATAAAGGTACCGAAGCACTCTGACTGTTCAGATACGGATTAGCAGTACCTAACCAGGTGTAAGAGACGATGTCAGGTCCCCCTTTCACCTCCATCCACTCCGCTAATGACTGCTGAGAGTTTTCTGCAACCACCACAGATTCAGGCAGACGAATACTGATCTCTGCGTATTTCTGTTTGTATTCCAAAACAATGTTATGGTCACGTTCAACAAAGTCCGTTAAACGGTCTTGTTTTGGTAATGAGCTTTGGAAAACTTCACGGCGCTCAGGCTCGTAAAAACCGCCAAGAGACAAGGTAGAGTTAACACCAGCTATCCACTGTTCACTTGCCCCTTCCTCGTTTTGGTATCCCAACGAGAACGCCAGCTCTTTGGTCGGTTTAAACTCGGTGTTTAACTCGAAACGCAACGGGTTTTTGGTCGGGTTACTGCCATCGCGATGTTCTACGTATCGACCAAGGTATTGACCCGCTGTACCACTCAACTTCCAGCGTGTATCCATCGGCAGATAGCTTTCTAGCGTGAGATCCCAACCCTTCGCAGGCTTTTCAACAAGGCTGTTCATCCCTTCATACTCGTCCGGCGAATCTTTCCAATTCGATAGAGGAAAGTAGAAGTTGGAGCTCATGTTTCCGTAACCCACCCCGTACTCAACACCTAAGCTCATTCTTCGGTGATAGCGCTGATGGTCATAATCTATAAAGGTGTTTACCCCGTAGTAATCATCTTCAGCGAGTTGACGATAACCCGTACCAATGTGCGAAAAGTCTCGGCCATGGAAGTCGTCTTGGTTAAACACCGCACCCGCTTGAATAAACCACAAAGATTTATTGTCGGCTTGCCAAAAAGGGAACAGGCTTTCAACCTGATCAACTTGCCATTTGCTGCCTTTCGCTAAAGAGACGCCTAAATCAAACTGTGCGCCACCAAAAACTTCAGATAACCAGTCTTCTGTTTCACTCACACCAGCAGCCACTAAACGAGATGGTACTTGCTCTTGGTAGGCGCGAATGTTGCCCTGCTCAGACTGCTGTTGAGCAATGGTCACGAGTTCAGAAGTCATTGGAGCAACATAAGGGTTAGCTTCGTTAAGCTTACCCTCGTCCAAAGCCAGGTTTGGCAACGAAGTACTATCTAACCCCTTGCGGGTCTGATATTGGTGATCGGTCAATTCAGCAATAAGTGGCTCTACCGTTTTCCACTCCGCATCACTGTATGGACCACACTGAAGCTCGTCCTTCCCTAGTTCAACCTCACGACAATAGGTGCTCATGCTAGTAATGACATTTAGCAGCGCTTCATCGACTTGATAAGCTGAAAACGTGACAAAGGTATTTTTCACCGTCGCTTGCTCATTGCTAACTTGCGCATTGTTAGCTTGTACGGTTGAAGCTACCTCTAGGGGTTTTAATTGGTCGCCCTCTAATGGGTTTGCATAACATGCTAGGCTCACAGCCAAACTACATGGCAGTAAGAACACAGCATTAATGGTTCGTGGCTTAAACATGACAAAATGGATTCTTCAAAAATTTTTCAGAATCTTAATCAAGAAAGCGTGAATTACCGCGTGATTCACCGTGAAAGATGAAAAGTACTTAAATTCAACAATTTGGAAGGTGATGTGATGGCTAAAAGGTGTGTAATTTAGAAATTTTTTAGTTTTTTATTGATGAAATTACCAAGTAAACTCCTTATTAATATGGGTTACCAATCAATAAATTGTTACTTCAAAAAATGAGATTTTTTTTCATCTTGTTTTTCTGCGAACTTATTGACACATAGTGATATTGCATAGAAAAAGCGCACCAATTGGGTGCGCTTTTAAGTCCTGCCAAGTTAAAGGTAAACCGCGTATTTACCTAATTTGCATCGAGTAGCGAAGCACCTTCTAATTTAGGTGTATTAAGCTGCAGCACTTTTCTGGAGATATTTCGACAAGTCGACGCTGTCTATTTGCTCTGGCTTCAAATACGTTTCAGCGTATCGAATGTGGGTCTCACTCGTTAGGAACAGCCTAAACAGTTCTATGTCAATATGTTCATCCAGAGCCATCTTGTGCATGATGTCGACAGCGACACTAATTGGCTTCGCTTTCTTGTAAGGTCGATCGGCAGCGGTTAACGCCTCAAAGATATCTGATATCACCAGAATGCGTTCTGGGATTGAAAGGTCGTCACCAGTCAACTTCCTTGGATAGCCTGTACCTTTAAGGGTTTCATGGTGAGTCGACGCATAACGAGGCACGCGGCTTAACTCTTTCGGGAATGGTAAGTTCTCAAGCATCTTAATCGTAGCAAGCATGTGCTCGTTTATCTTAAATCTGTCTTCAGCAGTCAATGTGCCGCGTGCAATACTCAGATTGTAGACTTCGCCTAGGTTGTATAAATACTCAGGCACATCCATTTTAATTTGATGTTTCGGGTCAAATTCTAACGGCCTATCTCTTTTCACTATATGCTCTGGTTTATCACTTAACAGTGGCTCTGTCGCTGGCAAGCCTGAACTCGGTGCTCGATTCAACGCCTCTATCGGTGATAGACCAAGTTGATCATCAAAGTTACGCGTCCAAGTCGTTTCAGCTATCAAGCGAATACGAGCAACTTTGTCATCACTCATGAATTCACCACCAACATTAGACGTCGCGATAAACTCAAAATCATCTTGTAGCTTCTGTTGCGCTTCAGCCAACTCTGTTTGGATTTGTTTGTTCGCTAGCTTGCCTTCAAGCTGTTTCGTTAATGCTATTATTTCAGCATCACGCCACAATACCTCAAATCGAGTTCTCACCTCGTGAATTCGGTTGTAGTTGGCCTCAAGCTTCGTACCTTTATCGACGATGTGTTCCGGCGTTGTTATTTTTCCGCAGTCATGCAACCAAGCCGCAATTCTAAACTCACGGCGCTCATCATCATTTTTAAACTCAAAATTTTTAAAATGATCAGATTGTGATTTCTCAGCCACGTCAGCTAGCATCAAACCTAGCTCTGGTACACGGTTACAGTGCCCAGCCGTATAAGGGGACTTGTCATCGATAGCTTGGGCGATAAGCTTGATAAACGACTCTACAAACGCCTCTTGCCTCTGTTCATGTCGTTTAAGCTCCATTGCCATTTCTTTTACAGCAACAGATAACTCCCACACTTCTTTAATACGAGTATTAAGCACAGCTACGTTGTCATAGTCACGCAACTTAACCTTGTGAGTCTCTTTCTCTAATTGGCGAATAGGACGTACTATAGGTGCACCAAAGACCCAAGCCACAGGCAAGGTTAAACTCATCAGTAAAATCGTTACACCAACAGAGGTTGCTAGACGCTTATTGACTGTACTGAAGACTTCAGATTCGGGAATCAATACCGCAAAATACTCAGAGTAGTGTTCGCCCGTGTCTATTTTCTTTAAATAGAGATGCTTAATCTCACCATTCAACTCGACCCTTACCATACTACCTTCAACCGTTGCTTCCTTAGTCAAATCATAAAGTTCAGTATAAGGAACCGTCGTATTCGTATTAAAGCCGGTATCATGCAGCCACTTTTTTGCTAAGGCATCAAGTTGTTCACCACTTAACTTGCTGATAGCTTGATCAATAATTGGAAGCAATTGTTTATGCTTGCTCTGCAGCACCAAATGGAATTGATTTGAGTAGTTCTGTTTTAGATCTTCTAGAGTCCCATTGACAACAAGGCCTGGCTGGAAAAACCTATCTAATGCAAACGAGAGTACGGGTTCAGCTTCTAAGAAAGCAAAGTTCTCTTCGCTTTCAATTGAATTAAATGCAGACTCTAGGTTTTCAAATTCAACTAAATCAATGTTCGGAAAGTCCTCTCTTAACTTAGGAATAATTGACCACCCAGATAAAATGGCAACTTTTTTACCCTCAAGCTCGGCATAATTAGTGACAACCTTCGCACCGACCCTTGTCACGACAGAAAATGGCAATTCATAAATTGGAGTCGTGTATAGGCCATCTATGCCATTATTTTTATAATTTTGAACCGATTGCAGGCCATCAATACTTCCTTCTTGAAACTTACTGACAAGCTCGCCCCAAGAGAAACCATTGACAAATTCAAACCTGATCCCTGTCATCTCACCAATCATGTTAAGAAGGTCTATCGCATAGCCGTTTGGCTTTCCCGCCACTGAAAAGTCCATCGGCCCCCAATCATTTTGATTAGACACTAACAGCGGAGGGGTATCGTTAACCAAGGTTTGTTGTTCAGACGATAGCATCAATGTGGATACATCAAACTCCAATTCCTGATTGTTAACCTTGAGGTTAGACGCAATAATATTACCCGATTTCGAATATAAGAAAGACTCAACCTTACTGTCTTCTGCTAAACCAAGCGCCGTACCTGAGAGTTTGCTAGCCAAAGAAGACAACACAATATCAATACCAATCACATGTTGAACTTCAGATTCGATTTTCGCATCAAACGCTAAAGAATAAGTTTGCCCGGTAATTTGTAAATGCTGAAAAAGATATGGCTGAGTTTTTTCGACCGACTGAACATTGGCAGAAACATACCAAGGCCTGGTTGTTGGAAAGTAGTTGCTCTGCTCCGTAGTTGAGTCTCTTAGCGTAAACTCTTGGTCAAAATATTTCGTCGTACGGACGCGCTCCTCCCCTCTATTATGAATCTCAACCACAACCCAACGGTCCGTTTGTTGTGCACCGATTTTCTCTCTAACGACAGGGGCAGACTCTAGATTAATAATTTGGAAGAAGTTTTCATTGGATGAGCCAATGTAAATACTATAAAAGAGAGGGTTATCTTTAATGGCTTCAGAAAGAATACTACGCGACTCTTCTTTTGATATTTTGTTACTGATAGACCGTTTCACTGAAGCAAGTAAACGCGCGGTGTTGGCTGCGTCAGAATCAACCGCGCCGATATAGTTACTCAACTCTTGGGACACCATCGTCAACTTGGATAAGGTATTCTCAGTCGCCATTTTTTTACTGAAGTAATATTGCAGTGAAACCGCAACAACAGCGGTAAGAAAAGTCGCGAGTAAAAACATTCCTCCAACAGTAAATCGTAAAGAAATTTTTTTGTCTGTCATTATTCGATCCTTGAATAACCACTAGCCCAGAAATGTAACATGCCAGCAATATTTATATTATTACAGTAGCATAACCAACCTAGCAACACATTATTCCATATATCCAAGATCGTCTCTCCATATCACTCTTTGCGTCACAATAAGTTCCCTCTTTGATGATACATAGCTGTATAAAGCGACCAACAGTCAAAAAATTGCTCACATAAACTCAAGGAAAACCTAATTATTATGGCTGGCAGAATCCTATAGCCACGCCACTGTGAACTTTATGAACAATATTATTCCAATGTTCTTTATTCTCAATATCGCCGCATTACAGACATTTCGTTAACACACCGTTAACTTTAGTTGCATCTGCTAAGCAATGTTCTACTCATCTGTTTAGTAGCTGGAAATAAAACATAAGTTTCTCTCCATTGAAGAGATACCCTACATAAGGAACGTGAACCATGTTCAAGGCACTGAAACCTACTCTTGCGGCTTCTATCATCGCAGCAACCTTTTCTTTCAACACTTTTGCTGCTGACGTAGAAAAAATCCACTTCCTAATCCCTGGCGGCGCTGGTGGCGGTTGGGATATGACAGCTCGTGGTACGGGTGATGTATTGGTCAAATCAGACATCGTAGAAAATGTCTCTTTCCAAAACTTATCTGGTGGCGGCGGCGGTAAAGCCATTGCACACCTAATTGAAACGGCTCAACGCCAAGAAGACACGCTGATGGTGAACTCAACACCTATCGTTGTGCGCTCTCTAACGGGTATTTTCCCACAGTCTTTCCGTGACCTAACACCTGTTGCTGCAACCATTGCCGATTACGGCGCAATCGTGGCTTCTGCAGATTCTAAATACAACACGTGGGAAGACGTAGTAAAAGAATTCGAAGCAAACCCTCGTAAAGTAAAAATTGCTGGCGGTTCAGCTCGTGGCAGCATGGACCACCTTGTAGTTGCTGCGGCGTTCAAGGGCGAAGGTTTTGATGCGAAAAAAGTTCGCTACATTGCCTACGATGCTGGCGGTAAAGCGATGGCGGCACTGCTTTCTGGCGAAACACAGCTGCTTTCTACTGGCCTTGGTGAAGTGCTAGAGATGTCTAAATCTGGCCAAGTAAAAGTGCTTGCTGTGACGGCGCCAAAGCGTCTTGACGCTGCACCTAATATCCCAACACTGACTGAGTACGGCAACGAAACCGTATTCGCTAACTGGCGTGGTTTCTTTGCAGCACCAGGCACAAGCCAAGCGAAGATCGACGAATGGAATGTAGCGCTTGGCAAAATGTACAAAACCGATGAGTGGCAAGTGGTTCGTGACCGTAACGGTTGGATCGACAACTACAAAGCTGACAAAGATTTTTACGCCTTCCTAGAAGATCAAGAAAAACAGATGGGCGACCTAATGCGTGAGCTTGGTTTCTTGAAATAACCAACAGCCATAGAGGGCTTATGTGCCCTCTTACTCTTTCCTTGTTTCGCCGTACATGAGTTAACTTCAAACTCCTTTGTTTATTCGTAGACGTATTACTAACGCTTGCCGATTCGTTGTAAACGCAAGTGGCTGATAAACCAGTACCGTAATTCGCTTACCTATGGTTAGTGATCCCAGACATTCTTCATTAACTCGCTCATGTACGGCTTTTTTACTATTTATACCACCCCAAATGGAGTTGGATATGTCGGACTTACCAACCAAATTTCTGAGTAAGGAATCTTTGCTTTCAAAGGATCGCATCGGAGCCATGATCTTTATGCTGGCGTGCTTGTGCTATGGCTACCAAACCACGCTAATTCCTTTGTTTCCCGGTGACGAGTACGAACCCTTCACAGCAAGAACATTACCTACCCTGTTGACGTTTATCGGCATTGGCCTTTCGTTGATCCTGCTTATCACAGGACAACCGGATAAGAAAGTCACATGTGACACAACGCCGTTGAACTGGAAACTGCTGATTGGATTCTTGGTGTTAATGGCACTATACGGTGTTGGGCTGACTTATCTTGGCTTTGTTTTAGCAACCAGCTTCTTCTTACTTGCAGGCTTTTACCTATTGGGTGAGCGTCGTAAAGCTGTTTTATTTGGCGCGTCGTTTCCTTTCGTTATCGCGTTCTTTCTTTTATTAACTCAAGGCTTAGATATCTACCTAGAGCCTGGTTTAATCTTCACTCTTTGGTAGGGATAACATTATGTTAGACGGAATTTTACAAGGACTTTCTACCGCTGTGATGCCAATGAACATCATGATGGTAATCGTGGGCTGTTTCGTAGGTACCTTCATCGGGATGCTCCCGGGCCTAGGTCCAATCTCAGCCATTGCTCTGATGATCCCTATCACTTACGGCCTAGACCCTTCTTCTGGCTTAATCTTGATGGCTGGTGTGTACTACGGCGCGGTATTTGGTGGCTCGACGTCATCAATATTAATCAACGCTCCGGGTTGTTCTTCAACGGTAGTAACCGCGTTTGATGGCTACCCGATGGCTCAAAAAGGGCAAGCAGGTAAAGCACTTGCACTCGCGGCTTACTCTTCTTTCACTGGCGGTACACTTTCAGCGATCATGCTTTTAATTGCTGCTCCGGCTCTAGCAAGCGTGTCATTGAGCTTCCAGTCTTCTGACTACTTTGCATTGATGCTATTAGGTCTATCGGCTGTAGCTGCGTTTGCAGGCCCTGGTCAGGTTATCAAAGCGTGGATGATGACTATTTTAGGTTTGATGCTGTCAACGGTCGGTATCGACAAAGGTGTTGGTGTTGAACGTTTCACATTCGGCCTAACGGACTTAATGGATGGCTTCAGCTTCTTATTGTTAGCGATGGCAACGTTTGCACTGGGCGAAACCTTAATGGGTATTCTAAAGCCAGAAAAAGACACCAGCGCTGAAGAAAGCCAAAAGATGTCTGATATCGGCAGCATGAAAGTGACCAAAGAAGAGATCAAAGAAGTCGCACCGGTTTCGATTCGTTCTTCGATTCTTGGCTTCTTTACCGGCGTACTTCCAGGTGCTGGCGCAACTATCGCTGCTTTCTTAAGTTACGGCATGGAGCGTAGTCTTGCACCGAAAGACAAACAGAAAGAGTTTGGTAAAGGCAGTATTCGCGGTCTTGTTGCTCCAGAATCGGCAAATAACGCAGCATCAAGTGGTTCATTCGTTCCGCTACTGACGCTGGGTATCCCGGGCTCTGGTACAACAGCTATCATGCTAGGTGCATTAATCGCTTATGGCATCCAACCGGGTCCTCGTCTGTTCGTTGAGCACCCTGATGTATTCTGGTCGGTAATCATCTCTATGTACTTTGGCAACATCGTACTGGTTATCTTGAACCTGCCTTTGATCCCTTACATTTCTAAGCTATTAGCGGTACCAAGAACGGTTCTACTGCCAATGATTATCTTCTTTTCAATCACAGGCGTGTACCTAGTATCTTTCAACACCATGGACGTATTTGTGATGTTACTAGTGGCGATGGCAGCAATAGCATTAAGGCTTGCCAACTTCCCACTCGCTCCATTATTGCTTGGCTTTATCTTAGGTGGCTTGATGGAAGAGAACTTAAGACGCGCACTGATGATCAGCGACGGAGAGCTCAGCTTCCTATGGGAACGCCCAATCACCATGACCTTCACTATTCTGGCGGTATTGGTTCTGTCTAGCCCGATTCTGGTTAAGCTGTTCAAGAGCTTTAGAGCAAAACCAGTAGAAGTGTAAAGCTCGACCAAATCAACTGAACCTAAACGAAAGGAGCCATTGGCTCCTTTTTTGATTTAGCTAGTCAATTCAAACCAACAGTTAAAGATGGTAGCAAACTCACAAACTCGCACTTTCAAGACGCACAGCTCTGATATTCATAACAAATTCAAGTAAGGTAACTCATCAGTTAACGTATTGGATTCTAAAACTATGGATTGGTTGGTTCTCTTCTTGTCAGGCGTGATTGGTGGTGTGCTTAACTCTATTGCTGGTGGAGGCAGCTTCATCACTTTCCCTGCTCTATTGTTTGCTGGTGTTCCACCAATAGCAGCCAACGCGACCAATACCTTTGCATCGTGTGCCGGCTACATCAGTGGTGCTTATGCGCTGCGCCACGAAATTCAATCTGGTACCAAACAGCTTAAACTGACCATTGCTCTATGTGTGATTGGCGGTGGCATAGGTGCTTTCTTACTGCTGCACACACCAGAAGCATTGTTTACTCAATCCGTACCTTGGTTACTGCTTTTTGCGGCATTGCTTTTCACCTTTGGTGGCACGCTCAATAAATGGCTGAAACAAGCAACAGCAAAACACAAACACGCCACCAGCGCTGGCGTCTTCTTTTCCGCTTTATTGCTTTTGATTGTATGTATCTATGGTGGATACTTTAATGCCGGACTAGGAATCGTCACATTGAGTTACCTGGCTTTGGCTGGTTACACCAATATCAACGTGATGAATGGCATCAAACTGCTTGTATCCGCTTGTGCATCACTTGCGGCAATCGTGTTTTTTATCGTAAATGGCTCGATTGATTGGCCATCAGGCATGGCCGTTTTAATGGGGACTTTGGTTGGTGGCTATTACTCAGCAAAAATCTCTCGCCGCATCCCACAACATTATGTTCGTAACACAGTGATCATCGCGAGTTTCTTAATCACCGCTTACTTTTTCTATACTAACTAGGTTTGATGCTAAGTCGGTTTTATACCAACCCGGTTTGCGTTAATTAAACCCGAGATTGAGCTTTATTCTAACTGGGAAACATAGCGGAAAAACTGACTCTCAAATTTCCTATCTCACTATTTTATTGCTTATAAAATAGCCATGGCTATATATGTGAGACGAGTCCTTTAATTAGTAAATTTGATAATAATTTAGACTGTTTTTTAGCCTTTATTTTGCCAAAGGTGGGATAATTCTCCTGTCGAAAGTGATACTTCATTAGGAGGCGTTATGAACATTAAACTCGGTCATGTCATGTCATCGAGTCGACTCATTTGCTTTGTCGCTTTTCTTGCTGCCACATTCGCGTGGATTCTCAAAATGCCCGCTCTGTTTTCTGTGTCAGCGCTATTCTTACTTATCAGTGCCATCGTTTATGTCACCGATCTTTGGAAGAATCAAAGAAAGAACCGCGAAGCTTAAGACTCAAATACAGCAGGCTTTACACGCTTGAATAAAGTACACACGTTAAAAAAGGAGCACTTAGGCTCCTTTTGTCTTTTATGCTTATCGCTTTAGCTGATTAGACGGCGTTATTAATGACGCCTCTTTATAAGCGAGGCCTTGTTCTTAACGACGGTTCTTTCTAACGACGGCTTCTTATTAACGACGGAAGTTACGACCGTTACCGCCACGACGAGCTTTAAATGCAGAAGCCGCTTTAGCTTGAGAAGCCTGGATAGACTCAACCGTTAATTCCATTGGCTCACGAGGTTCTAAACCATGACGGAATGTACGTGAACGCGGAGGCATCTGGTATTCGATGTCTGATGCTTTAGGCATACGCTTAAAACGGTAAAGGTAGAAGTTTTCAACCTTCTCACGAGCCCATTCCGTCTTCTTCAGATATTTAACAGCGCTTGCTACAGTTGGCTTTGTGTTAAAGCAGTTCATACGCATTGCTGCGTCCAAAATTTCCCAACCATAATGATCCACTAACTCAGTGATCATGGTCTCAAGCTTTAAGCCGTGTAGAGGGTTATTTTGTTGCAGTTCGATTCTTTCTTCTTCAGTCATAACATTACCTTTTTCAAGGCAGCTCACGGCCTTGAATATACTCTAGAGCACCGTCATCACTGACCGCTTCTAGCTCAATCACTTAGGCATTACATCCATTGCCCTTATTTATGCCTTTATGATGGCATAAAGCATGTACGTTATCCTATTTATCTTTTCATTTAATTTCAAAATGGTCACTTAACGCCTGAATTATCATCAAGCTCTTTCCCTTTCCTCTGATTCCGGAACCTACAAAAGTACCAGTTAACAAAAATGAAGGTAATGCAATGAAATAACCATTTATCTCATAATGATATTGCATTTTATCAGAACGCAATGCTATTTTTAATAACGATACTAAAAACAAAAAATAATCCCGAATAAACAATGATATAACTATAAATAAAGGTTGGCTTATAACATGTTTGACTACTCCCAGCTCAACAGAGTAGCCGCTCAAGATAAGGACATTATCGCCATTGTTGATGACCTTTTCCGGCTAGCTCGTGAATATTACCCCATATTATCTCGGCTTTCCGTTGTACTATGCAGCGAAAACAGAGCATCGAATTACTTCGTTTCAGACACGCTGTGCCAAGAAGCAGAACATCGATACGTAGAACAAGAACTTAAACCAGAATCAGCTTTGTCTCGAATGGCTGAATCTCTCGACACTCGAATCATCCACGATCTCGCCTCAATCAAACCGACCAAGCAAATTTCACACTTACTTCAGCTTGGACACCAAAGCAGCTATACAACGCCTATTCACTATCAAGAAAGTAATCTTGGATTCGTGTTTATCAATGCATCGTCAACGGGCTTTTTTGCTAAGGAATATATCCAGTGTGATATTGCCTACATCTCTCAGCTTATCTCGAGTTTGTTTGTTCAACTGTTTGAAAGGCAACGTCACTTTCAGTCGTCATTAGCCATCGCGCTAAACATGGGACACGCTCGCGACCCTGAAACCAAAGAACATCTGATTCGTATGGGAAAATACAGTGAACAGATCGCCAGAACGATGTCCGAGAGTAATAATGAAATCACACATCAGTTCATTCATCGTATTCGTTTATACGCACCCTTCCACGACATAGGAAAATATCGAATCCCAGATAACGTGTTATTCAGCTCCGGTCGTTTCTCAGCAGAAGAAAGAGCCATCATGAATAATCACACCTTATATGGTGAAGAGATGATTAACGATGTGGTGTCCCTCTCCCATCATTGCTCTATGTGTTCTGATGAAATTCAGTTCATTAAGAATATTGTGCGCCATCACCACGAGCGATTTGATGGCTCTGGGTTACCTGATGGTCTGAGTCATACTGCGATTCCACTTGAAGCACGAATTGTAACGCTCGCGGATGTGTTTGATGCGCTGATGAGCAAAAGAGCTTACAAACACGCATGGTCACTGGATGAAGTCATGGAATACATTGAAGCGCACAACGGTTCGATGTTCGACCCTGAATGTGTTGAGGCGCTTAAACAGAACCTAGACGGCTTTATCGCAATTCGGGAGCAATACAACGACGATGTAAAACCCCAGGCCATGATGGCTTGAGATATAAATTCTTTGTTATCTAGATCGAATAGAGCGCAAACCAATAAAAAAGGATGCCCATTGGCATCCTTTTTTCTATTTACAGCTTAAAGAACAAACACGTTCTTAACTGATTCTAACTAACGATTATACGTCGTAAGTTGTAGAAGCAGTGTCGCCGCCAGTACCAGTCCAGTTTGTGTGGAAGAATTCACCACGTGGACGGTCTGTACGCTCGTAAGTGTGAGCACCGAAGTAGTCACGTTGAGCTTGAAGCAGGTTCGCTGGTAGACGTGCCGTTGTGTAACCGTCTAGGAAAGATAGCGCAGAAATCGTGCATGGCATTGGGATACCAGACTCTAGAGATTTCGCTGCTACTTTACGCCATGCTACTAGGCTGCCTTGTAGGATGTTTTTGAAGTACTCGTCAGAACCTAGGAACGCGATGTCTGGGTTTGCTTCGTACGCATCACGGATGTTGCCTAGGAATGCAGAACGGATGATACAACCACCACGCCACATTAGTGCTACGTTACCGTAGTTTAGGTCCCAGCCGTTTTCGTTCGACGCTTCACGCATTAGCATGAAACCTTGAGCGTAAGAAATGATCTTAGAAGCCAGTAGAGCTTGACGTAGTGCATCAACCCACTCTTGCTTATCACCTTCAACTGGAGTGATTGTTTTCTCAAACAAAGCTTCAGCTTCAACACGTTGGTCTTTAAGAGCAGACAGGCAACGAGAGAATACAGACTCAGAGATTAGAGTTAGTGGGATACCTAGGTCTAGTGCGTTAATACCAGTCCACTTACCAGTACCTTTTTGGCCTGCAGTGTCTAGGATCTTCTCAACTAGCGCTTCACCGTCTTCATCTTTGTAGCCAAGGATGTCAGCAGTGATTTCAACTAGGTAGCTGTCTAGTTCAGTCTTGTTCCAGTCAGCGAATACTGCTTGCATCTCGTCAGCAGACATACCTAGGCCATCTTTCATGAACTGGTATGCTTCAGTGATAAGCTGCATGTCACCGTATTCGATGCCGTTGTGTACCATCTTAACGAAGTGACCAGCACCGTCGTTACCAACCCAGTCACAACAAGGCTCACCAGCGTCAGTTTTTGCAGAGATACCTTGGAAGATTGGCTTAACCGCTTCCCAAGCTTCAGCCGCGCCACCTGGCATGATTGAAGGACCGAAACGAGCACCTTCTTCGCCACCAGATACACCAGTACCGATGAAGTGGATGCCTTTCTCACGACAATGCGCTACACGACGGTTAGTGTCTGGGTAGTTAGTGTTACCACCATCAATGATGATGTCGCCTTCGTCTAGAAGTGGGATTAGGTTTTCGATGAACGTGTCTACAACGTCACCAGCACGAACCATAAGCATCACTTTACGTGGTGCTTCTAGCTTCTCAACTAACTCTTCTAGAGAGTAAGCACCAACGATGTTAGTACCTTTAGCTGGGCCTTCTAGGAACTCGTCTACTTTAGCAGCAGTACGGTTATGAGCCACAACTTTGAAGCCGTGGTCGTTCATGTTTAGGATAAGGTTCTGACCCATTACTGCTAGGCCAATTACACCGATATCACCTTTCATTATTTATATCTCCTTGCGGCTAGTCGCACTTATGCGATAGCACTTGCTGCATTTGAATCTAGGAACCACTCTGTTTCGCCAGTTTTAGACTGGATTTTCGCTGCCGGGTAAGGCAGCTCTGAAGCAGGAGTTGTATGAATTTCTTTAACGATCTCAACTTTACCTGCACCTAGTACTAGGTAGCTGATTCGTTTTGCTGCTTCTAAAACTTTCGCTGTTTTAGAAACACGGATTTGACCAGACTCCGGATGAGAAGCCAGTACAGACAGGTTCTCATCTTGGTAATTGGTTGCACCCGGGAATAGTGAAGCTGTGTGGCCGTCTGCGCCAACACCTAGCAGAATCCAATCGAAAACTGGCGTGCCGTTTTCTGTTGGGATTACGTCTGCCATCTCTTTTGCGAAACGCTCTGCTTCTGCTTTAGGCTCATCTTCACCACGGATGCGGTGGATGTTCTCAGCTGGAAGGTTCACGTTTGAGAAAAGTAACGTATTCGCTTCACCGAAGTTGCTTTCAGCGTCGTCTGGTGCAACGCAACGTTCGTCGCCCCACCAAAAGTGAAGGTTATTCCATTGAATACCTTCTGAGTATGGTGCTTGAGCTAAAAGCTTGAAAAGCATTTTTGGCGTGCTGCCACCAGACAATGAAATGTGAACAGGTTTACCCTGCTCGCTGTACGCTTTCATTTCGTTTGCTAGGTTTTCAACGACCAATTCTGGCGTTGCAAAGATCTTGTGATTGATCATAGTTCGCAGTAATCCGTGTCTGTTAAGTTTTTGCATGGGAAACGCCATGCGCGGCCATCACGTTGCAGAAGTTCATCCGCTTCCTGTGGGCCCCAAGTACCACAAGCATAGCCAAACAGCGCTTGAGGATCTTGCTTGAAGTCTAAGATTGGTTGAACGTACTTCCAACAAGCTTCTACTGCATCGGTACGAGCAAACAGAGTTGCATCGCCGTTTAGTGCATCAAGAAGAAGACGCTCGTAAGCCGTTAGCATTTGAGTTTCAGGCAAGTCAGAGTAAGAGAAGTTCATTTTCACTTCTTTTGCTTTGAAGCCTGCGCCCGGCTCTTTCAAACCAAAGCTCATCTGAATTCCTTCATCCGGTTGGATACGGATAATCAGTTTGTTCTCTGGTGCATCTTGACCAAATACTGGGTGTGGCGTGTTCTTAAAGTGAATCACGATTTCAGTCACACGTGTTGGTAAGCGTTTACCTGTACGTACGTAGAAAGGAACACCATTCCAACGCCAGTTATTGATGTGAGCTTTCAAGCCGATGTAAGTCTCGGTACGAGAATCATCCGCTACACCGTGCTCTTCACGGTAACCAAGCAAATGCTGGCCGCGAACATCAGACGCTGTGTATTGACCTAAGACTAGATCTTTACGCAGGTCTTCTTCCTCAAGAGGCTTAAGACACTGAAGCACTTTAACCACTTCATCACGAATAGAATCAGCGTTAATTTGTGCAGGCGGCTCCATGCCCACCATTGCTAGCACTTGTAGCAGGTGGTTTTGGAACATGTCACGAACAGCGCCAGAACCGTCGTAGTATCCGCCACGCTCTTCAACGCCAAGGAACTCAGCACCTGTGATTTCAACGTATTCAATAAAGTTACGGTTCCACAGTGGTTCAAACATCGCGTTTGAGAAACGAAGTACTAGAAGGTTTTGTACCGTTTCTTTACCAAGGTAGTGGTCAATACGGTAGATCTGGTGTTCTTGGAAGTGATGATGGATCTCTTCATCTAACGCTTGAGCAGAAGCTAAGTCGTAACCAAATGGCTTCTCGATGATCAGACGACGCCAGCCGTTCGTTTCATCGTTCAGGCCATGCGCAGCTAGGTTTGCTGGAATAACACCGTATAGGCTTGGCGGGGTTGCCAAGTAGAACAGTGTGTTATGGTTTTCAAATTGGTAGTCTTGCTCAAGCTTATCTAGACGTTGTGCTAAACGAGCGTAGTCGTCTACATCTGAAGTGTTGATCGCTTGGTAATGCAGATGTTCAATAAATGCATTCAGCGTCTCTGGCTCAGTTTTTTCCATTTCCTGAAGAGACTTCTTCAGCTTCTCACGGTAAGACTCATCGCTGTACTCAGTACGGCTCACTCCAAGAATCGCAAAGGATTCTGGTAGTTGATTGCTAGCATACAGGTGGTACAAAGCAGGAATTAACTTACGGTAAGTTAGATCTCCCGACGCACCAAAAATAACGATGCTGCTGTTTTCAGGTATTACCATCATCTTTCCTATAAAAACAAGGTTTTTAGTATTCGCCAAAGGTATCAGCGACATACGAAAATAGATAATAGGTCTTAACTATTACATCAATAGTAAGCGCCTATTAAATTTGAGAATGCGTTTGGTAAACGAGGGTGAAAGCTATCACCTCTATTCGGGACAGTATTGTCTATGACTATTTGATTTACATCAACCACTGTGAAAGCAATCGATTAAATATTGACTTATTTCGAACAAATTCTAATCGATAGCTCAGTTCATTAGGACCGAGGGAGAAGCAAATCGGCATTCTCAAACATTGTAGTCAAGAAAGAACGGTATCTGGTCGGCGGAGTGGGCAATGGGAAAGGGAGAGAAAGGAAAAACCAGCTTATTCAACTGGCTTTATATTTATTTTGATGGTGTCGTGTTTATCTTTGCGCTTTGTTGTAGCAGCGTTCCGGGCGACCTACAGTACCGTAATTCAAGTCCGCGACTAACTCACCCGTCGTGATCAAGAATTCTAGGTAACGTCTGGCTGTGGTTCGGCTTGCACCAATGCGCTCACCCGCTTCATCAGCCGTAATATTCGTCGCGTCAGCTTGTTGAAATATCGCACGAATCTTATCGAGCGTTACACCATCGATTCCTTTAGGTAACGTCGATACTTTAGCCGAGTCTGCTTTCGCATTGGCTTGCAGCATTTTATCAACCAAACCTTGGTTCAAATCCGACACACTTTCAAATTCTTGCTGCTGTGATTGGTACTTTTTCAGCGCCGCTTCCAAGCGAGGAAACATTACAGGTTTTAGTAGATAGTCGACCACTCCGCCACGCATTGCTTGCTGCAAAGTGTCGACGTCGCGTGCCGCGGTAATCAAGATAACATCACAGCCTTGATTGCTGCCGCGAACGTGATTGAGAATATCGAGCCCGCACCCGTCCGGCAGATATACATCCAACAAAACCAAATCAGGCTTTAAGATGTCTAATTGCATAAGCGCTTCAGACTGTGTGGTGGCAATGCCGACCACGTCAAAGCCACCCATCTGTTCTAAATAACGATGGTGCAGCTCTGCAATCGCAATATCATCTTCAATGACCATGACTCTCGTGATTGCGTTCATTTATGTTCTTCCTTTAACCATGCTTTTTCCGTCACGATGATCTTCGCAAGATCACTTCGTGCTTAATTATTATTGTTCTTCTTTTGGTAAATAAACCGTCATTCGTGTACCAAAATCGTGGTTGCCGACCATTTCCAGCTGCCCTTGGTATCGGTCTGCCAGTTGCTTTATCAGATACAAACCTACACCGCGATTTTGCTTCGCTTTGCTCGATACGCCTTTTTCGGTGAGTGCTTTGGTGGCCAAGTCTTTCGGTAAACCACACCCTTTATCTTCTACTTCTACGATAATTTCATTACCAAAATCACTGATTGAAACTTCAATCACCCGACGAGCTGGAGCAATTTGCCCTTCTTGCTTAATAGCCGTCATAGTGGCGTCAAAGGCGTTATCGATCAGGTTGCCAAGAATGGTGACAACGTCATCCGCATTCAGCCAGCTAGGCAGCGCTTCAAGTCTTGAGCCTTCTTCGACCTTGAGCTCTAAACCAATTTCTCTCGCACGCTCCGTTTTACCAAGGAGCATACCTGCAATGAGCGGGTCTTTAACAGTTTCACGCAAGAACTCGATAAGGCTTTGATAATGTTCTGTTTCTTGGCCAATCAGTTGTTGTACCGAGTCCAACTCGCCCATCTGGATCAAGCCACTGATGGTGTTAAGCTTGTTTTGATGTTCATGGGTTTGTGAACGGAGTAGATCTGCATACTCTTTAGTTTGTGAGAGTTGGTCTGTTAAATCGTTGATCTCGTCTCGCAATCGGAAACTGGACACCGCCCCGACCACCTCACCAGCCACTATAATCGGGCTTCGGTTAGCAATGATTCGCTTATTGTTTAAGTACAACTCAACGTCGTGGTCGGTATCGCCTGTTGATAGCAGTTGCTCTAAATCACTACCGGGCAATACGTCAGAAAGGCGCTGTTGATTGAGTGCTTTATCTCTGTCTATCGATAAAATATCGCAGGCACTCTTATTAATTGACCGTAAAATGCCGTGCTTATCGATACTCAGAATACCCTCTTTCACGGTACTCATGGTTACATCTAACTCAACATACAGTCGGCCTATCTCTTCAGGCTCAAAGCCTAAAATAGCGCGCTGAAAACGACGAGATACATAGCTCGAAATCAAAGCATTGACCGCAACCACCAGCAACGCCATCACAATCAAAAAGGCTAAGTAAGGTTCGATTCGATCTTGCAAAGAATCCAATAAGTAACCAACTGACACCACACCAATAACGGTACCTTGGGTGTCTTTTACCGCGGATTTACCACGAACTGAAAAACCAAGCGACCCTTTGGCTGTCGACACATAAGACTCACCCAATACCAACGCTTTTTGGTTATCGCCACCACGCATGGGTTTACCGAGCCTGTCATCATAAGGGTGAATCAGGCGGATACCTTTATCATCTCCCACAACGATAAACGCTGCGCCAATAAGCTGAGTAAGGTTACGAAACTTAACTTGGGTTTCTTCAGACAGAACGTAGCGAACGCCATTAGGATCCAACGTTCCATTTTCTTGAATAATGCTGGTGACAAGCGGCGATTCAGATAGAAATTCAGCAACACCTAACGCTTTCAAACCCATCTCTTGCTCTTGAGATTGTTTGATGTAATAAAAACCAGCCGCTGCAAGAATCAAAAGTTCAACGAGGCCAGTGACCGTCATGATAATCAGTAACCTTTTACGGAAACTGATACTGCTCCATTTCATATTCCACCGTCCCTAGTGTTAGACGATCAATGTTAACACCAAGTTAATCGCATGACCTTTCTAGGGACGTGAATTTGTGACTGCTACTCAACTAAATAATTGAGCAGATTGTTAATTGATAATCCTTTACGTTGTTCATTTCGATTAATCGTTCATTTTTAGAACGGATTAGCTTAAAAACCAAAATAAACGAATAAATATTGAGCTAGATCACTAAGCTTTTAGGTGTTTTTTAGGTTGTTTAAAATAAATACAATTATAATGGTTGCATATGAAGGAGTTTATTGTTGCCAAGCTATACGTTGCAATTTTAAGACCGCGCTTTAAGCCGGAATTTCGGTTAACAGAAAGGCAACAACTCTTCACTCACTGGACGTATCGATAAGTAAAAGTTACTCGCTCGCCGTTACGAGTGATGGACAAACGGATTAAGTATTCTCCCCTATTCATCCATCGCTATTTCACACTCGGCTAGCCAAACAACGATGAGGTGACTGATAAAAGCAGCACCCAATAACAAAGCATTGATGAGCAGGAAGTATCGATCAGTGGCAACGTCCAATAGAAACAGGATAAAAAACATAACGTATAAACATTGTTGAAAAGGAAACCAGGCAATGAAACGCGATAACTTTGGAATTTGTCTTACTAAGACTATGCTGTTCAAACACTTACAATCGACTTTTACTCACGTAAGAGCCTATGAGAAAGATGGCACCTCCCCTCTCGATCTCAAGGTGTTGTTAGCATTCCCGCAAATGTCAGGTAGAGATTTATTACAAACAATGCAAGGTTCAAGACAATTGGTATGGCGCGCCGATCACCATTGTCCTAGCTTTAAATAAGCCGCTTCATTTTGTAAAACACTTCTATACTGAACTTAAAGAGCACGCGTTATCGTGCTCTTTTTGTTTCTATGTCGACAACAATTAAACCCTTAATAGCATTCACATTATATTAACGAGCGGCTATGCTAATTGTTCATATGAGGTAATCTGTTCAAGACAAATGATTATCCCCCTGTTAACATTAGAGCTAATACTCTAATTTGGTATTTAATGCAGATGACCAAACCGACATTCCGACGCCTTGCGATTGCCAGTATTCTTATCGGTGCTATCAGCTCGCCAAGCTATGCTGCTCCGCTCACTTTTTCTGAGGCGTGGCAAATACTCCAAGAGAACAATAACTCTCTTGCAGCTCAACAAGCTAACGTTGAGCGTTATCAACACCTTCAAAATGCAACCGGAAGTCTTAACCTGCCTTCTGTAACGCTTGGCGCGAACTACACTCACCTTGATAGTGATGTGACTATCAATGGCGAACAGTTCGCAGATAGCCTAAGTGGCGTACCTTCAATTGGTCTTCCCGTGCCGCCTCAAATTATCAGTGCGCTTGGTGGGATTACTTCCACGATTACCGAGCAAGATATCTTCAGCTCATCCATTCGTGCGGTGTGGCCTATCTTTACTGGCGGACGAATTACCGCTGCGCAAAATGCTGCAGAAGGTAAAAGCGAAGAAGCGCAGAGCCAGTTATTGATGGAGAAGCAAGCTCGCTACGAAGACTTGAGTAAATATTACTTCTCTGTGATCTTAGCGGAAGACGTCGTGAGAACGCGTCAAGCCGTCGAAACAGGCTTAACTCAGCACCGTGATTTCGCAATCAAGCTTGAACAGCAAGGGCAAATCGCACGAGTAGAACGCCTACAAGCCGATGCTTCTTTAGATAAAGCGATTGTAGAGCGCACGAAAGCTCAGAACGATCTCAAGATTGCTCAACTAGCACTGACTCAGATCCTTGGTCAAAATGAAAGTGTAGAACCCTCAGAGCAACTGTTTATCAATAAGAACCTGCCTCATATGGACGTGTTCATTGACCAAACTCTCATGACCTACCCCGGCCTTAAAATTCTTGATGCAAAAGAGAAACAAGCAAGCAGCTTAATTAAAGCCGAGAAAGGTAAGTACTACCCAGAGGTATACCTTTACGGTGACTACAGCCTGTATGAAGATGACTCTCTAGCCAGTGAAATGAAACCCGATTGGTTAGTTGGTATTGGTGTAAATGTGCCGTTGATTGACACTTCAGGCCGTTCCGACAAAGTCGCTGCGGCTCACAGTGCCGTATCGCAGGTTCAATTCCTTAAGTCGCAAGCCAAACAAGACTTAACCGTATTGGTACAAAAGACCTACCTTGAAGCAAACCAAGCGATTGAAGAGGTTCAAGGCCTAAACTCAAGCTTGTCTTTGGCTCAGGAAAACCTATTGCTTCGTAAAAAAGCCTTCACACAAGGTCTCTCTAACTCATTAGAAGTGGTTGATGCCGAGCTATATCTTGCGAGCATTAAGACACAGCAATCTGCTGCTCGATTCAAATATCTTATCTCTCTCAACAAGCTTTTGGCGCTTACCAGCGAAATGAATGCTTACTCAAGTTACTTAACTTCTTCTGTTACGTCTGATTTCGACTCAAAAACAGACACCGCTAGCCAGTCAAAAGGATAACTCATGAAACCTATTAAGCCCCTTCTTCTATCTATAGTTGGTATCGGCATTATTGGCTGGGTCGGATACAGTTTTTACCAAGCTTATCAACCTCAACCTGTTAAGCTTCAAGGTCAAATTGATGCACAGCAATACAGTATCTCATCGAAAGTGCCTGGAAGAATTGATGAAATATTCGTGCGTAAAGGCGATTCGGTTGAAAAAGGCGAATTGATCTTTTCTCTTCTTAGCCCTGAAATTGATGCGAAGCTAGAACAAGCAAAAGCCGGTCAGAAAGCTGCGGGGGCATTAGCTCAAGAAGCCGAGAATGGCGCGCGTACTCAACAGATTCAAGCAGCTAAAGATCAATGGTTAAAAGCCAAAGCAGCTGCCGATCTCATGGACAAAACTTACCAACGTGTAAACAACCTTTACAACGATGGTGTGGTTGCCGAGCAGAAGCGTGATGAAGCGAAAACTCAATGGCAAGCAGCGAAGTACACCGAAAGTGCTGCGTTCCAAATGTATCAATTGGCGCAAGAAGGTGCTCGTGACGAAACCAAAGTGGCAGCCGCTCAAAAAGCGTTAATGGCGGCGGGCGCAGTGGCGGAAGTTGAAGCTTACGCAAAAGACACACAGATCCACAGCTGGTTTAATGGCGAAGTGTCTCAAGTTCTATTGAGCAGCGGTGAACTCGCACCACAAGGATTCCCTGTTGTGACTGTCATCGACACCAAGGATGCTTGGGCCGTGCTCAATGTGCGTGAAGATATGCTTAAGCATTTCGAGAAAGGCAGTCAGTTTGAGGCATACCTACCGGCTCTGGATAAATCATTAACTTTCCAAGTCACACACATCGCTGTAATGGGTGATTTCGCAACTTGGCGTTCAACAGACGCTGCACAAGGTTTCGACTTACGTACTTTTGAAGTAGAAGCGCACCCTGTCGACACGAGCGAAACACTGCGTATGGGCATGAGCCTAGTGGTTGAACTTTAGGTAACGTATGTCTGCTAACTCTCGATCGATAAGCTCACAATCAACTGAGCATCATAGAACGAAGAATACCTTGCTTAGGCAGTGGGCGATTGTCCGCAAAGACAAATGGTTGTTGTCTTGCCTAACTTGGATCCCTTTGTTGCTTGCTGCCAGTATCTGGCTGATTTTTTCACAAGGAATCGCTCGTGACTTACCCGTTGCAGTTGTCGACCTTGAGCACAGTCAAATCTCGCAACAATTCACACGCCTTGTTGATGCGTCACCAACGCTGCAAGTCTCTCAGAAATACAACTCTCCGAGTGATGCGGCAAAAGCGATGATTGAACGCGATATCTATGGCTATGTTGTGATACCAAGACACTTCGACCGAGACCTTCTGCTCGGCTTGAATCCGCAAGTGTCTGTGTTCTATAACAGCCAATTTATCTTAATCGGTAAGCTAGTGAACTCTGCGTTGCTGCAGGCTCAAGGGACTTTTAACGCGCAACTTGAAGTCGTGAAACAGCTGTCACACGGCGATACCACGGTGCAATCAGCATTAGGCCAAGCAGTAACAGTGCAAAGCCAGATCACGCCACTGTTCAACAAAAACACCAGTTATGCTCAATTCTTGGTGTCTGCGGTTATCCCTGCACTGTGGCAGATCATGATTGTGGTGGGCACAATATTGGTTTTGACGGCGAACGTTAGAGCTCGTGGCCTTCACGCTTGGTTATCCAACGCCCCTGTGAAGTCACTCGCATCAACATTAACGCCCTACCTTGTCTTGTTTTTGATGTTTGGTATCGCGTTTAGCTTTTGGTTCTATGTGCTCTTAGACTGGCCATTTAACGGCAACTTTGGGGCATTGACCATCGCCCAACTGCTTACTGTGATTAGTTGTATCATCATGGGTTGTTTGTTTTTCTTCTTAACACTTGATCCTGCAAGGGCGATGAGTTTCGCTGGCGCATTTACGGCACCAAGTTTTGCATTCATGGGTATTACCTTTCCAGTAACCGACATGAACACTGCAGCGCAAATCTGGAGAAGCTTATTGCCTGTGAGTCATTACATTGAAGTGCAAACGGCTCAATCCAGCTATGGTTCGAGCGCCGCACAGTCGCTGATGCACCTCACCTCTATGTTTTGGTATGTTATTCCTGCTTTTGTGGTGATCTTATTGATTAAAAAGCACTTAGCGCAAGCAGCACAGTCAACACAAGCAGAGCATAAAGGAGTAAATCAATGAGCTTTACTCAATTGCTGAAGCAAGAACTCCTGGCGGTTCTGCGTAACCCAGTAGTATTACTGACCGTATTTGGTGGTGTGGTCTTCTATTCATTCTTGTACCCATTGCCTTACGCTAATCAAGTGCCTCAACAACTGAAAGCCTCGGTTGTGAACTTGGATAAGAGTCAAAGCAGCTACCAATTAGAACGAATGGTGGATGCCACCTCTCAAATCGAGTTGGTTCGTCGAGACTCCACTATCGCCGATGCTAAACAAGCCGTGCTTAACCAAGAGATTGGCGGATTCCTTGTCATTCCAGAAGACTTCTATAAAGATTTGTTGCTTGGCAAGAGCCCGACGCTTTCTTACGCTGGCGATGCTTCTTACTTTTTAGTCTACGGAACCATTGTTGAAGGGCTTGCCAAGGCAGGTGGCACGTTAGCTGCGCAAGTTAAGGTCAGACATTTGTTAGTCGAAGGGGTGCCTTTAGAGTCTGCAGCCAAAGGCTATAGTGCATTCAGCTTGAACCTAAAACCAACGTTTAACAGTCGCATGGGATACATCGATTACGTAGTCCCAGCCGTCTTTGTGTTGATCCTGCAACAAACCCTAGCCATGGCTTCTGGTTTAGTTGGTGCAACCCAAAACGCTCAATCAACGTTTGGCTACTGGAGTAAAACCTCTCCGGCGAAACTGATTCTTGCTCGTTGTTGTACCTTAGTCGGCATTTATTACCTGTTGTCGATGTACTATTTCGGCGCAAGCTTTTCGATGTATGGGATAAACCTACTCGCCTCAACAACACAGATCTTAACCTTATTACTGCCCTTCTTACTGGCCAGCTGTTTGATCGGGATTTTTATTGGTGAGTTAGTACCACGAAGAGAGTTAGTCACGGTTGTGGTGTTAATCAGTTCAATGCCACTGATCTTTTCTTCAGGTTTTATCTGGCCTGTTGAAATGATGCCACAGTGGTTAGTACTGCTATCGGATCTATTTCCAAGTACCCCTGCGATTCAAGGCTTCTTGGCGCTGAATCAGATGGGCGCTTCCTGGCAAGAAGTAGCACCTCAATGGACGCTGTTATGGGGACAAGTTGTTCTATGGGGTTCGTTGCTGGCACTTAAGCTCTACCACAAATCGAGTAAAAGTGTCGTTATTAGCAGCGCTAGTACCAATAATAGCAACAGCCATTAAGCTGTTTGGCTCATCGAAAACCATTAAAAAGCTCTGCTAAAGAGCTTTTTAATGCCTCCAAGCTTGGTGCACATTAACCGTCGAACGGTTATCAGCCGCCAAAAACATATCAAGTTTTCAAGCTCGCTTCACTCACTGCTAACAGGTTGCGAACGCTTTATTTGAAAATCACATCTCAAGATCCATAGAATCGTTTTATACAAGAATAAACCGCTCACCTGACAGAATTCGCCTGCCGCTATTGCTATCACTGCATATACTTTTCCTAGCGCGAAAATCATCGACTTATTCCAAAATGATGACAAAACCCGAATAATTGTAAATTTATTGTAAAAATTTCTTTGATGGCATTATTTTTATGTATAGGGTTATCAGTAAGACTTGATAGGCCGAATATCATAGTCTGATTGATGGACGTACCGAAAGGATCTCCATATAAAACGTGATTAGTAGTTATATTTATTTCGCATTTTGACTTAGTAACAGAGCTTTTGTCGCTACCAAAGAAATATATAAGCTATTGAAATACTTAACAAACACAACAGCAACAAACATAATTTAATAAAAAGCAGGGAAAACCATGAAAAACATACGTGAATTATTTTTTGGGTTTATATTATTGTTTAGTTCCAGTGCATTTGCAGAAGAAGGATCATTTAACCAAGCTATCAGCAACTTAAGTCAAAGTGTTGATGGATTTTTCAACGAATACACAGGTTGGTTCGTTGGACTAATATTTAAAAGCGTACCGGTAGGTGAAGCAAGCTTCCCGATTATTGTAGGCTGGCTATTGCTCGCTGCGATCATCTTTACTGTTTACTTTGGCTTTGTTCAATTTAAACGTGTAGGGATGGCAATAGATATTATCAAAGGCAAGTACACCGATCCTAACTCTAAACACGAAGGAGAAGTTTCTCACTTTCAAGCGTTAACAACGGCGCTTTCTGGTACTGTTGGGCTTGGTAATATTGCTGGTGTGGGTGCTGCACTCGCGATTGGTGGTCCTGGCGCGACATTCTGGATGATCTTGTGTGGCCTTCTTGGTATGGCTTCTAAGTTCTGTGAGTGTACCTTAGGTGTGAAATACCGAACTGTCCTACCTTCAGGTGTTGTTTCGGGTGGTCCAATGTACTACCTAAGCCAAGGTCTTGGTGAAAGAGGTTTAGGCGGACTAGGTAAAGTGCTCGCTATTGGTTTCGCATTAATGTGTATTTTGGGCGCATTGGGCGGTGGTAACATGTTCCAAGCTAACCAAGCACACGCCATGTTAACTTACGCATTTGACGTACCAAGTGAATACGGTGTAATCACTGGCCTTGTACTTGCCTCTTTAGTTTTCTCTGTGATTGTTGGTGGTATGCCTTCTATCGCATCGGTAACGGAAAAAGTTGTTCCTTGGATGGCTGCTCTGTATATCGGTATGGCTCTGATTGTTATCGGTTCTAACCTTGATCAAGTTGGTCCTGCGTTCAGCGCAATCTTTACAGGTGCATTTACTGGTGAAGGTGTTGTTGGTGGATTCATTGGAGCGTTAATTCAAGGCTTGAAGCGTGCAACGTTCTCGAACGAAGCAGGTGTAGGTTCAGCAGCTATCGCTCACTCAGCGGTTAAAACAAAAGAGCCAATCACCGAAGGTCTAGTATCACTATTAGAACCGTTCGTTGATACAGTAATCATTTGTACAATGACCGCATTGGTTATCACTATCGCTGGCTTAAACGTAGGTCCATTCGATGGTTCTGGTTTAACGGGTGTAACGCTGACTGCTGCATCGTTTACTGAAACGGCAGAAGTATTCAAATACACACTCGCTCTCGCGGTAATCATGTTTGCGTTTTCTACCATGATCTCTTGGTCGTACTACGGTCTTAAAGCTTGGACTTACCTATTTGGTGAAGGCAAAACAACGGAGCTGATTTTCAAAGTGATGTTCTGTGTGTTTGTTGTTATTGGTGCCACGATTCAATTTGGTGCGGTAATCGACTTCTCTGATGCGGCTATCTTTGCGATGTCTATCTTCAACATTCTTGGTCTGTACTTCTTGATGCCAATTGTGAAGAAAGAACTGCAATCATTTGTTGCTCGCGTGAAATCTGGCGAAATCAAAACTTATGAGAAATAACTTCTCTTCAGTGCTTATCGTCAAATAACACTGTTCTAAAAATTTTTGTAATACCCTTTGCTTGAGAAAGCGAGAACAGTACTGCAATTAATCTGAAATCCCTACTGGCTTATTGTTTAGCTCGTAGGGATTTTTGTATCTGAATTTTCTTGCTCAAGCCGTTCAGGAGCTTGGCTTACTTTTTTACGATCTACCGCCTCTTCTACTTCAATCATATCTCGTTGCGCTAATGGCGAGTTACAATCATCAAAACAGTAGGCTACGGTGCAGTTCTCACACAGATATTCATTCATGGTTTAATCCCTGTCCATTGAGATGGTCTAATCACAGAACTACAACAGACCACGTGTTCATCCTAGAACACCGCTATTATGCTGTTTCTCAACCTTATAAATATGCGTGCAAAGTCACCAGATATTCAATTAATCACATATTAAAACCATTTTACGGCTCTAATCACGGATAGTTTGGTAATAGAGTGAAAACGGTTATGCACTAAGCTACGGAACAGATTAACAGCATAAATAAGCAATTTGGAACGAAAAACGCCCACACCATTTGCATGATGTGGGCGTTTGAATAGCTATAGCTAAAGACGAATGAGTTAAAGGTTTGAGTCTATAGACCCATCTCTTCGGTTAGCGTTTTGATTTGCTTGAGATCCATGGTGTGGACTTCAATCATTTGTCTGATATCGCTTAGGCGAGAGTTTGCGTTGTCTTGCTTCTCACACGCGTCAGATTTCGCATCCCATGATGTACCATCTAAGAAAACATCACACGCTTTCTTAAGTGAACCAAGGTTCTGTTCAAGCTCGCCTCTTTCTTTCTCAAGTTTTTCAAGCTCTTGAGATATTTGTAATTCTTTACGGAACAGTTCACGAGAACGTTCAAACAAGGTCGACTGCATATCCGCCTGACGGTTTAGCTTTTGATTATCTTGCTCTGTTTTGTCTAGCGTTTGCTTTTGTTCGTTTATTTGCTGTTCTAACGAGTAGTTCGCCTTCTCTAAAACCGCAGACTGTTTCGCTAACTCTTGGAGCTCTTTTTGATGCTCTTCCGCTTGTTTTGCTAGCGCGACTTCGACTTTGGCGTCGATCTCGGTATCAACTTTTGCCACCTTAGCTTCAACCGACGTCATCAATTCTGTTTTGCTATCACGCAGTTCTTGATAACGAGTTTCGAGTACCTGATAAGTGGACTCCCACTTAGAAGCAGTGACTGTAGAACCGATTAAGCCACCCAGAGCTAGACCTATAACCGCAGCAATGCCGATATAGAGCTGACTGCGTTTATCGCGCTCTTCAATAACAACCACTTCATCTTGTTCGCTTTGTCCAGATTGCTGGTTCACTAGCGGGTACTCCCAAAAATATGTTTAACGTTACGCGGTCACTGGCACTAATACCAATACTGATAGTGTAGGTTCAGTTAAACCTATCGCTCAAGTCAGAAGCACTTAAGCTTTTGCCAACACGTTCATCCCAACTGCTCACAGAGAGGCTTAACGAGTTAACTCCGAAATCATCAAGCTGGCAGTATACAAAAGGAAGCTGCTAACGATAACTATCACTACCCCTTTTTGCAGTTTTTCGTTTGTCCGGTAACGAAATAGTACAAATGCCAAAGCCAATAAAAAAACAATCGCTATTAGTCGTGTCATAACTCCTCCTTGTTTCTCTATTTTATACCATTTAAATAAGCAAGTTACGTCAGAGACTCGTTGTTTGATCATTTAGTTGAACAACATTTGTGCAAACAGATATTTTGTAGCTGACATCACATTTTATATGATCTAGGATACGCCTACAGATTACCTAATTATTTAGGTAATTGTTCCGATGAAGACTGCAGGAGAGTGGTTTTTAACTAAACTTTAACATTTAGTTAGATTGACCCGCCGAAGAAGTAAATCTTTCAGGTGCTTTATGCTGGAGAAATCCAGAAAAGTGAGGACTGTCGTTGGAGGAACCTCTGGAGAGAACCGTTAGATCGGTCGCCGAAGGAGCAAGCTTAGTGCCCGTCACTTATCTATAAGTGATTCGCTAAGTGAAACTCTCAGGCAAAAGGACAGAGGAGTGGAAAGCAACAAGCCTTAATTAACAAAAGAATTCTATCTAGAAATCCGTATGTATTAAGTAGTGCTACCGATCCCTGTGATCTGCACTGCCTTCCCTCTTCTCCTTAAATTTTTTAATTTATTAAGGGGAATCTATGAACCACCTACAAGCTACACTACAAACCATCAACCAATTCGTTTGGGGACCACCACTGCTTATTCTGCTAGTGGGTACAGGTATCTACTTTACTTTTCGCTTAGGCTTACTCCAGTTTAGACACCTCCCAACCGCACTGAAAATGGTGTTCAGCAAAGACAAATCCGGTACAGGTGACGTATCGAGTTTCGCCGCTTTGTGTACTGCACTTTCAGCAACCATTGGTACAGGTAACATCGTAGGTGTAGCGACCGCAATCAAGATTGGTGGCCCTGGAGCCCTATTCTGGATGTGGCTTGCCGCTGTATTTGGCATGGCAACCAAATACGCGGAATGTCTACTTGCTGTTAAATACCGCAGAACCGATAGCAATGGCGAAATGGTTGGCGGCCCAATGTACTATCTTCAATACGGTGTTGGCTCAAGAATATTGGCGGTGATGTTCGCTGTGTTCGCTTTGGGTGTTGCCTGCTTCGGTATTGGTACCTTCCCACAAGTTAACGCTATCTTAGATGCAACTGAAATCTCATTTGGCGCTTCTCGTGAGATGTCTGCTGTCGTGCTTACGATATTGGTGGCGGTGGTAACCCTTGGTGGTATCCAATCTATCGCTAAAGTAGCAGGGAAAGTTGTTCCTACTATGGCGGTGATGTACGTCGTCGCGTGTTTAAGCGTTCTGATTTCAAATGCAGACCAACTACTGAATGCCATTACCCTTGTTGTTACTTCTGCGTTTACCAACACAGCAGCAACCGGTGGTTTCTTTGGCGCGAGCATCATGCTTGCTATCCAATCCGGTATCGCTCGAGGTGTGTTCTCGAACGAATCTGGCCTAGGTAGTGCACCAATGGCTGCAGCAGCGGCTAAAACAGACTCATGTGTGAAACAAGGACTGGTCTCTATGACAGGTACCTTCTTCGACACCATCATCATTTGTACGATGACAGGTTTGGCACTTATCTTAACAGGCGCTTGGCAGACTGACCTTTCTGGTGCTGCGATGACCACTCATGCATTTGCTGTTGGTCTGAATGCAGACACGCTTGGCCCTATGCTGGTTTCAGTTGGCCTAATCTTCTTTGCGTTTACTACGATTTTAGGCTGGAACTACTACGGCGAGCGCTGTGTTGTTTTCTTGCTGGGTACTAAAGCAGTCCTACCTTACAAGATCATCTTCATTGCGTTGGTGGCTTCTGGTGCATTCTTGAAGCTCGACATGATCTGGATATTGGCAGATATCGTCAACGGCCTGATGGCAATTCCAAACCTAATCGGCCTTATCTTGCTACGCCATGTTGTTATCGAAGAAACTAAGCTATTCTTCAAACCTTTAACGTCTTCAAAAGATTGTGAAGCTGTTAAAGCATAATCATAATTGATTGAACCAAAGCCCGCATTCAAGTACGGGCTTTTTTATATCCCTTCGATACTTAAACTGATTGAATTATTACTATAGTATATCCACAAATAAAATAAGATTTTAATTAGACCAGTGTTCTAATTAATTTATTGGTAAAGATTGAACCAAAACTCTCTAATTAAAAGCTCACTAATAAAATCAACACTTAATTAGATGTTACTTATATTTAACAGATTGTGACTAAATGGCAGAGTTTCTTTCATAAACAAATAAAGAACGCTTTTGTTATGACCACTCAAAAACACACCAGAATAAAACATGTGACTTTAATTCATATAATAGTCAGTTTATAGTTATCTAAATTGTTGAGAGAATTATAATAAAAATAAAACGTTGGCTATATGATCAGATTCGACCCGATTAAAAACCGTATTTATAACGACGAACGTTCTATTAAGATAGGATATCGTGAGACTCGCGTTTTAGAGTTATTACTCAAAAACTCACCTGAAATTGTGAACAAACAAGATATTATTAGCTTCGCATGGGGAAGCGAGTTCATTGGGGATACGTCACTTGCGAAGTGTATCAGCTTACTTCGCCAAGGGTTCGTTAAGCTTGGTATCAGAGAAACACCCATCGTCACGGTGCCAAAGGTCGGTTACCGCCTAATTGATGAATGCGTCTTTATTGACTCGCAACCACAAAGCGAAACCACTGTTCCTCTCACTCCTGTGAGTGACAAAGTTCCACTCGGTCATAGTAGTATTGCAGCCTCTATTGCGAGCAACGATACACCTGAATCCAAATCGACTTCACTTGCCTATTCTCAGGTCAGCTTATACAAAAACAGACTGTGTTACTTCATAACGGGCTGTTTGCTGTTGTCATCGGCACTGTTGGCTTTTGCTAAGGTTCACGATAAAAGCCTTGGTGATATCGCCCCCTTTAACCGACTTAATGAACAATGGGTTGGGCAGGTACAAGTTTTTCAAGAAACAGAGATGTCCTTGAGCCCAGAACTCGAGGCTATTCTCTACAAATACCAATGCGATTGCGTAGCCTACATCAGCGATGAGCCAGGCTATTCAGAACTCTCCATGCTCAATAAGGTAACTCGCAAATCAGTGAACATTTTTTACGAACCATCGCAACTGGACAAAGCCAGTAAAGAGATTGAGCTATTCCTAGGAAGGGGGTCATTTTGATGCCATTTGTTGCTGTCTTCTCCGCACTAATCCTATTGGCAGGGGTGTGGAGTATTCCTGATTCTCACAAACTTGAAGATCACAGTTACCAACACAGTATGATCGATCTACTCGCTGAAGATAACGTGTTGCGCAGCGATGGATTCACTAAAATTAGGGATAACAAAGTTCTGCATATCGTCTCCATACAAGACGATAAAATACCCAACCCTATCGTTCTTCGCTTCCAAGGAAATGTGGGATACTCTAAGTCATTCAGTTTTGCGATTGCAGGCACGATAGACTTACTGTCTGTACAGAAGATAAATGAGGCAATGAATGATAACTTGTTATCGCCTTACCTTTTGTTGAACAATGACCCACTGACATTGAATATTGATATTTTGAGCGCCAATGAAGCATTTGCCATTATTCGGAGTTGCAATACAGGGCGTACCCAGCTTTTAGCTAAACGCTGACTTCCACTGTTAATTCGTAATAAATGCTCTTCAAAACCATATTTTATTAAAATGGATTTCGACTCAGTTCGAAATCCTCCCCTCTTCTTCTATCCCTTATTTATCTAACTTTCCATCCTTAAAACTAACACGTCTCATAATTGAAAAAGTCTCTATATTAAGCTTTATCGATTAGACATACATCGTCACTTCATAATACGATCTCACAAAATAATTGAAGTAAGATCTCATTATTAGTCCCAATTGAATACCCATAGAAACGACTTAGTATTATTTCCAAATGATATGTTTGAGAATAATTATCGATTCAATAACGCCCATCGTTCATTCTCATCCCTCATGCCGACCCGTCATTTACAACGACGCTTATTATTTGGTAATCCATGGTAAATCACGGAAACATCTTTAACGTTAAAACCACATTAACGTACATCGAATCCTAAAAAAGTTTCATTTTTCTAAATTCATTATGAAGTGCGCCGAGAAAATCTCTCTTCGTTGCATCAAAATTTCATCAAATATTAATAGAATCATTACAAAATATTGATTTATAAGAACAAATTTATTCAATCATTTTCAGTATCGTTATTTTTATCAGTATGAAAAAGTGAAATGGTCCTGTGTAAGCAAGGCAAAACAGCATTACCAATATAAAAAAGAAAATGAGGGGATTATTAGTGATCAGTAAAAATAAAAGTATCTTGGCAGCGGCAGTGTTGTCTGTACTATCGACCGGAGTAAACGCGAAAATATACCCAGATCAAATCGTGCGTGACAATTTAGGCGATGATGTCTGTCGTGCAGGTTATCGCCCTTTAGACCGCTTTGAAGCAGAAGAGCATAAAAACTCACTACTACCGCGCATGGGCACTTGGGATATTGTTGGCCTTAAAGACAACTGGGTAATTATGGGGCCGGGTTATTACGGGCTAATCAAACAAGATACGCCAAACGATAAAACCTTCTGCTACCCGAATGACTACCAATCAGAAATTCCAAACTACCCAGCTAAATCGGTGCCAGAAGGCGATGAAATTGATGTTGAGTATGGCCTAGTCACTGATCGCCAAGACTTTATACGTCCTCTAAGTTACTTGGCTCATTTCCTCGGGTACGCTTGGGTTGGCGGCAATAACAGCCCTTATGTCGGCGAAGATATGGTCATAGATCGTTCCGGCGATCGTTGGGTAATTCAAGGAAACAACAACGGCTCTTGTAGTGGGTATCACTGTGGTAATAAAACACAAATCATCGTTGATAATTTTACCTACACTGTTAACGATGACAACTTCTCGCACGGTGAGGTGACAGAGTCAGATCGCGAACTCATAAAAACAGTTCACGCAACCGCTAGAAACTATAGTGATATTGCACAGCAAGTTGTCGTTGACTTAAAAGTAGATGAGTCTACAAACTGGTCAAAAACAAACAGCTACGGTTTTTCTGAAAGCGTTTCTACTGAGAATACGTTCAAATGGCCTTTAGTTGGTGATACCAAGCTCACCATCAAATTTGAAGCTAATCAAAGCTTCGCAAAAACGAATGGCGGCTCTTCAAGTGAGACGGTAACGCTTCAAGCTCGTCCGATGGTTCCTGCTCACTCTGAGATCCCTATTAAAGTCGAGCTGTACCGTTCAACTATCTCGTACCCATACCAATTTAACGCCGATATTGCTTACGACGTTGAATTCTATGGTTTCCTTCGCTGGAGTGGCAACGCATGGCATACGCACCCGGACAACCGCCCTACTATCGGACATACGTTCACTATGGGTCGTACGAGCGATCACTCTGCTGACATTCGTTACCAGTGGGACCACCGCTACATTCCTGGCGAATCAAAATGGTGGGACTGGGGCTGGGCAATTAAAGAAGCAGGCTTATCTAACATGCAATACGCAACAGGCGGAAGCTTACGTCCCTTCCACTCTTACGTATCGGGTGATTTTTACGCAGAATCTCAATACGCTGGTACAATCGAAATTGGCCAAGCTAAACCGCTGAATGCAGGTGGTCTGCGTTCTGAAAGCAGTATTGACGGCGAAAACCAAATAACTGAACAGCTTGGTAATATTGATGTAACGACCAACTTTGATGCTCAAGAACTGAGCGACCTAGGCTTTGAAGGGGCTGAGTTCAACGTTCGTCTAGCTGACTAATATAGTGTAGATACACGATAACAGAACGCTTACCCCGTAATACGATAAAGCCCACGCTAATTTGGTCACAATAACCTAGCGTGGGCTTTAATACGTTCATCACGAACCAGAAATACCTAAACCGGCTTTTCCATGAGAAGCTTAATGCCCAGCCCCACCAGCACTATGCCAGTCACTACTTCCATCCACTTCATAAAGCTCGCATTCTTTAGCAAATTTTTAGCCGAGTTAAGTGCACCAGCCAAGCCACATTGCCACAGCATAGCAATCATGAAGTGTACCGAAGCCATCAACATAGATTGTAATAACGGCGAACCTTCAGGGTTTACGAACTGAGGCAAAAAAGCCAAATAGAAAACCGCTGTTTTCGGGTTAAGCACATTAGATAAGAAACCTTCACGCAAAGAACGTTTTGCGCTGTAGGCTTGATGAGTTTGCTCGCCAACCTTCAGCCCGCCACCATTTTTCATTAAGGCGCGTAAACTGCTTAAACCAAGCCAAATCAGGTAAACCGCACCCACCATTTTAACGGCTTGAAAGAGTTCAGCTGATTGAGCAAGAATCGCAGAGATACCCACTGCAGAGAAAAAGGCGTGCACATAAAGACCACTACAGATACCAAAGCTGGTCATCACACCATCAGATAAGCCAGAGCGACTGGTATTGCGAATTACCAAAGCCGTATCCAAGCCTGGTGTTAACGTTAAAATCGTGATGGCAATCAGAAATGCCTCAAAGTTCAAAATATCCATATTATTGTCATTCTTGTTCAGCGATCTATCATCAATACCGTGTATCTGAAAAATTCGCAAGCAACAATTGCCACCAGCTATACAAGTCACTGATTTTGTGCACAATGGTACAGTTTAATTTGTTAAGAAATAGTAAATTCAAGGCATCGTACCGCCTCACGCTTTTCTCGCTATATCTTCGACTACGGAGGTCAGCGCCATTAAAAAGCAGAGCCATAATCAAAGTACATGAGAGATGAAACTTAACGCTGACGCGGCCCTAAGGATCATTTAAAGAAACCAAATTAAGAGTAGTCAAATGAGCGCATTCAAAAAACTAGTCGAACACTCTCAAAAATGTTCCCGCTTTCAACACCTAGCTTCTATTTGTGGTTGGGACCAAGCTTCCATGATGCCAGCTGGCGGTAACCAAGCACGTAGTGAAGCGATGGCCGAGCTTTCTGTTCATATTCACGGCCTAATGACTCAGCCACAACTTGGCGATTGGATTGCAGACGCTGAAAACGAAGCGCTGAACACCGAGCAACAATCGTCACTTCGTGAAATTAAACGCCAGTGGCAACAAGCAAACCTACTTCCAGAAAAACTGGTTGAAGCGAAATCTCTAGCGGGTTCAAAATGTGAACATGCGTGGCGTAGCCAACGCGGTAACAACGACTGGGTTGGTTTTGAAAAGAACTGGCGTGAAGTGGTTGAGTTATCACGTGAAGAAGCACAAATCCGCGCAGATGCCGCTAACTTAACTCCTTATGATGCGATGCTTGATATCTATGAACCGGGCACCAGCTCTGCTTCACTGGATATCTTATTTGCAGACGTTAAAACATGGCTTCCAACCCTGATTGACGAAGTGATCGAAAAGCAATCGAGCGAGCAATTTAACGCGCCATCTGGTATCTACTCGACTGAGAAACAGAAAGCACTGGGTTTAGAAGTCATGAAGCTGCTTCAGTTCGATTTTGAACACGGCCGATTGGATGAAAGTGTTCACCCATTCTGTGGCGGCGTGCCTTCAGACGTGCGTATCACAACGCGCTACGACGAAGCGGAATTCGTTCAAAGCTTAATGGGCATTGTGCATGAAACAGGGCACGCACGTTACGAACAAGGCTTACCAAAACACCTAGCAGGCCAACCGGCGGGCGAAGCACGCTCTATGGGTATCCACGAATCTCAATCTTTGTTCTTCGAGATGCAAGTTGGCCGCAGCGACCCGTTCATCGGGCACTTAGCAAACTTGGCTGGTCAGCAATTCTCAGGCTCAGAGTTTGAGAAAGAGAACTTCCAGAAGATCTACACACGCGTAAAGAAAGACTTCATCCGTGTTGATGCCGATGAGCTGACCTACCCAGCGCACGTTATCTTACGTTACGAGATTGAGCGTGACCTGATTAACGGCAAAATCAAACACACTGATGTTCCTGAACTTTGGAACACTAAGATGCAGTCTTACCTTGGTTTAAGCACTCAAGGCAACTTCACTAACGGCTGTATGCAAGACATCCACTGGACAGACGGCGCATTCGGCTACTTCCCATCTTACACATTAGGTGCGATGTACGCGGCTCAGTTCATGGCTTCAATGAAGAAAACGGTTGATGTGAACTCAGTAATTGAAAGCGGTGATCTATCACCGATCTTCACTTGGTTAGAGTCAAACATTTGGAGCAAAGGGAGCCTGCTGAGTACCGATGATTTGGTGAAAGGCGCGACGGGTGAAACCTTGAATGCTCAATTCTTCAAAGACCATTTAAGAAGCCGTTACCTTTAATGGAATAGGCTGTATAGAACAGCGAATGAATTAAAGGCTGAGCAGATTACTGACTCAGCCTTTTTAATCACATTTTCAAAACATACTTAGGTTGATTTGAAGGCTTTATCCCTTCATCGAACTTAAAAATCACGGAATATCCTGGTACCTGCTAGTACGGAATTGGACAAAAGTGAGTCAGTGACACTGCTAAATTAGCATTCAATGGATTACTTGAAGTATAGAAAAAATCTATTGTAGTGACCAATTCACTCAGCCACTACAAACCGAGTTGCAAATCAAAATACACTCTGACTTTTCAGAGTACCTCAGGCATCGCAACCATGAGCTAAGCAAACACAAAGGTAGCAAAACTAACGATGTCACTACAGTACGTGATTGCTAATCAATTATTCATGCATTGCCTCTAAAAACGCCAGTCAAAACCCACTGAAACCTTCGCTTCATCGCCTCGGATGTAGTCTTTATCCAAGCCCTGAACATCATTGACTTCCATATGAGTGTACTTACCTTCAAGGTAAATATTGAACACCCCTTCCCCAACGGTTGTTCTCACGCCTTGTAACAGCACTAAATCCACCATTTGTAGGTCAACACCACCATAGCTTGAGCCACCAAATGCTTGGAATACGGTATAGTGTGTGTCGTTCCATGGGTGTAAGCCATAGAGGTTCACGGACGCCATATGCGCATCATCGCCACCTAGTGCTTGCTTAACCATATCACCAGTAAAACCGGCAAACTGACCAGAGCCTGTAGAGTAACCATTCATAAATGACACTGAATTTAGGCCATTCGCAATCTTATTTGTGTCGATATCGATATACGAATAGTTCACCGATGGGAAAAACTGAGTGGTGCCATTCGTCGCGGTAAGGGGCAGCATGTAACCTACGGTGTATAAGTCCATCGCCTCAGTAAAGTTAGTATCAAGGTAAACGCCGCCAAAACGTTGGTCAAAGTTCGCTAGTCGAAAGCGTGCGTCTTCTGATTGAGTGAAATACTCACCAATCATGATTGTTTGGGTTGCGTATTCGCCCCCACCATAAAGGTTGTTGAATCCACCACCTGCAACCAGTTTAATCTCGCCGCTGTTATCTGTCGCGATACCACCACGCCAAGCGGTATTACGAGGGTCTGCATCATGGACATCGTCTGCCATAACGGGTGCTGAAAGTGTTAGTGCTGAAGCAATCGCTAGAGAAAGAAGAGTTTTTACGTTTTTCATTTGTATGCCTTTAAATATGTAATCATCAAAGACACATCCGTGTGCTGGTGTCGCTTATATTGGTCACATGCGACGAGTTAATTTGAATGAGTTAGAATTGATAGTTCACTTCGATACGGTGGTCACCGTTGGCGTAATTGGTGTTTTCAGTCCAATTCGCAAAATATCGAACATTGGTTCGGTCATTGATCTGGTAACTGACGGCCGCTTCATGGGTAAACACGCTATCGCTGCCTTCCATACTGCCATTTTGGAACGGATCTGAGCCTGAGATTGTGCCCATGTACATTGGGTTGTAGTTGACCCAAATGTTGTCGGTTAACTCTAGCTTTCCGTACATTCCCACTACATAGAATGAGCCATGTAAGTCCCAACGGTCTTGAGCTTCCAGTGCGCCTTTGTTGTTTTGGTCAAAGCTCTCACCAAATGCTAAGCCTGCTCCAGCAAGAGGGTAAAGGTTTAATGGGCCCATTTTGGGCAGAGCTTGAATTAGGCTATAAGAAGCTGTGCCTTGAGTACCCAGGTCGCTATCAAATGCGACATTGACATCCACCTGAGCGCCGCGACCATTGGTCAAATCCACACTGAAGTTTCGGTATCTTAAAGAGTCGATGCTGTCGTCCGCGCCGCGACCATTCCAGCCGATTGCATCGCCAGCGAAGCCTTTTACTTCAAGGACGTTCATCGCCATGGTGTTTGCATCACCGGTGTCGTATGCCTGACCGATTTTTAGGTTTAGACCTTTATCTGTGTACCCTAAGCCTGCTTGGGTATAAACCGATAGCGGGTCAGACATGTCCTGCACGTCTTGAGTGTCAGCCAATGCTGAACCTGATAGAGCCACTGCCACTGATAGGGCGATTGAAGAGAGTGATTTATTGTTAATCATTGTCATGCCTATAGAAATTCGTATTTAAATCTAGAAGGCACATCCTTGTGCAGTAATGAACATTAAAGTTGCTTCAGAGAAATCTCTGGCATTGTGTAGTCACCAGCAATGATGTTTTGTGCAGGCTCATACACTCGTAATAACAAGTTCCAGCCTTCTGTTGTATCCAAACGGTTTTCAATATCACCACACACTTCTGTATTGCCGTAATGCATCGTGAACGTGCCGTCTTCATTCATCGCTGCGACTTCACCGTTGATGTTGTTATGGTCAGAGAACATGTAACCTTGGTTGTCATAGACAGTGATAGACCAAAAAGCATCGTTCTCAGGCACTTCATAAGTCGCGGTGTAGCATTCCTGCGTACTTAAGTGTGGCGCTTGTGCGATATAAACAGTTTCTGAACTCGGGAATAGTCCCCATGAAGTCGCTACCGCCATGTTATGGCCTTCGTATCGGTCGACTTCTCCACGCTTACCTTGCCAGTCATTTGGGTATTGAGTGATGGTATCTCTCATCTCTTTTTCGTATTCAGCACGCAGCTCTATCATTCCCGGCCAATCCCAGTTTGCTAGAGGCTTCGGCTCTTCACTGCCCGAAGTCACTTCTACTCCGTTTAGAATGTCACGTGCAATTTGGATGTCTTGCTCATCGTTTGAGTCGAACAGCTGAATACGTGGAATCGCAACGATGTAGCGCGTGTCTGCTTGTCCTTCAAACTCATGAACGGTGTTTGAGCCTTTCAGGATATCGATGGTCTTGTGTTCGTTATCCAGCAGGTAAACCGATACGTAACGATTTTCAGGGTGCTCCGGAATTGAAATCGTGAAGCCCTCCGATGTATCTACTGGAATACCACCGTATAGTGTGTCGCGATTCATTCGTGGTACAGGCTGCACGTCAACTGGCGTTGGTTCAGAAAAGATAATGCCTTGGTTCATGCCACCTGCGTCGAAAAAACGCTGAATTCGAGCGTCCATTTCAACTTCGACAAAGTTCTCAACGGTGACATTAATCGGTGCTGCGTCGTTTGCGATTGCAACATTTGCGCCTAAAGAAAGTGCCAGTGTTGTTGCTAAAGTGATTGGTGATAGAGTTAGCTTGTTCATGTTTAATTCTCTGATTTTAAAAGTTTTATTATTGCGCCTCCTTCGCGTTCATTCGTCACATCAGTTGACGGGGAGAAATATATACAAATACTAAATCAGAAAAAATCGAATTGGAGTTGAATTAACTATTCCTCAAATTCATAATACTAAGGACACAAGCAGCACTGAGGGGAAATCAATGGAAGATGACCTAATGTTCCGGTTGGACTTCAATAGTTTGAAAGCGCTCAAAGTCCTCGGAGAAGAGAAAAACACCAAGAGAACCGCAGAGCGTCTAGACATTGGCCAACCAGCTATCAGCAAAACGCTGAAAAAACTTCGCCAGCAGTTTGACGACCCGCTTTTCACACTGAAACAAAACCGTTTAGAGCCTACACCTAAATGTGAAGCGATATTGGGGCAACTACCCAGTGTGCTCCGAGAGCTAGAAGAGCTTTTTAAAGATGAGCTGAGCTTTAACCCATTAGCCTATTCTGGTGACATCCGTATTCACATCAACCCCGTACTGAATCACCCACTGTCCAGTATTTTAATTGAGAAACTGAGTGTACTCGCACCCAACGCGACCTTGATTGTCGAAGATTGGGCCGCATCAACCCAAGAGCTACTACGTCAAAACCAGGTCGATATTGGCGTCAGCTTTTTCCCGATCAGCCAGTCTGATGGTCTCTTCCAGGAGGTCCTGTGTTCTCCTCATTTCAAGCTGTGTTGTCGAAAGGGACATCCACTTATCAATAAGCACCCAATCACTTTAGAAGATATTGCGGCTGCTTACCTAGTGCTCTCGACCATGCCTGGCATCGCTAACAATGAAAACTACATAGAAACTTATCTCAGACGAAGGGGCTACATCGCCAATGTCATGCTGCGAACGGATAGGATGGATATGTGTTCAGAGATCTTGCAGTCAACCGATGGAATCATGCCGGTCAGCGAGATAGTTAGCCCTCTGATGCAGGAAGAAAACCTGGCTCTGCTTGATGTTGCGCATCTTGATGATGTAGATCACTACCCTATTGCTTATACGGTGGCAAACCGAGTTAGAGAAAGTGCCTATTCTCAATGGCTGATCGAAATCACCCAAGAAAGCATCAATGAGATCATGGCTCTTTGTGACAACCCAAATGATCAATATGTTTACCCGACTCTGACCGTTGAACAAATCAATGAGGCGAGCCGATGAAAGACAATCAAATGCATAACCTTGATTTTAATTCTATCAAGGTGCTCAAAGTACTCGGCGAAGAGCTCAATACACAAACGGCAGCTGATCGTTTGTTCTTAAGTCAATCTGCTGTGAGCAAAGCATTAAAGCGACTTAGAGTGCAATTCGATGACGAGCTGTTCATCCGAACGCATCACGGTATGGTGCCAACAGAAAAGTGCACCCGCTTGTTATCGAAGCTCCCCTCTGTCATGCGTAACTTGCAAGAGCTGTATAGCCACAAAGATGAGTTTGTGCCTGAAACCTATCGGGGACAGATAAAAATTCACCTGAATGGAACACTCGCTCGACCCTTAATTAGAACCCTTTTCATGAGGTTGCATCAGCTAGCGCCAAAAGCCATTATCACGCTTGAGAGTTGGTCGACGACAACTGAGAGGCAAATCTTAGCAGGTGATATTCACATTGGCATCAACTACACCCCTATCGACGTGTCCCACAATATCGCGCAAATTGAAACCAACGCACCCGAGGTGCGATTGTGTTGTCACAAAGACAGTCCACTCGCTAAAAAAGATAAAGTGTCGCTCGAAGATGTCGCGCAATATCCCCTCGTTGTCGTGCGTATGCCCGACTATGTGCGAAAGGACAACCGAATCGTTTCCTACTATCAAGAACGTGGCTTTGAGCCTCGTATTTTACTGAGGAGCGATAAGTTAGATATCTGTTTAGATACCGTCAGAAAAATACACTCTGTCATGGCGGTGTGTGAGATCACGAGACAAGGGCTTTTTGAAGAGTTAACTCTTCTCAACATTAACCATTGGGAAGGGGTAGTTCACAACAAAATTGGCTGCTTTGTGAATCAGAAGTTTCAGGACACACCATTCTCACAGTGGCTCATCGACGTTATTCAAGCAGAGATCGAAGCTCTCTACTAAGTGAATATAACGTGGTCAGATCCAATTTAGTGCAACTGGCTCAATACTTTTATTCTCCTAGTTCGATTCGCAGACATGATGGTCAAATTAGCCAATTTGACTTTAATTGATAACTTTAAGTATGGAAAACATACTGCTTCCAACAGATGAGGGTTATTTACCCTAAACAGTTTGGGGCATAAATGAGCTACAGCTTCCCCTAAATTAACAATTCAGAGATAACTAAAGGTATGGAAAGTCGCTTAACATAGCGTCCAGTTTGATGGTGTAGATCACTGACAAGTATACGGGTCTTCAGACAATATGCTTTTTCAAATATTTAAAATCATGCTCTCTAATGCCTCTCAATAAAAAAGCCCAAACAAAGGATTGGGCTCAATTCAATAATCATGAAGCCATTGTCATGGTGGTTATATTCCGATTAATTCCCCCAGATTTGACTTACAAACTCTGGATGGTCAATAAACGGATTACGATTCCCTTGAAAATCATATACCGCCTTATTTCGGTCAATTTCTTTTTGGCTTACTGGATCTTCAGAATGCCAACGCTTTAGCATAGTAAGTAGCCAAGGTTCAAAAACGGTTGTATTGGTTCCATCCAGAACGGCATCAGAGCTTGTAGAGTTCCCTTCCCAATTAGCGATTTCATTTTCATAGCGTGTTGCCATGTAGAAATATGCTCTTGCGAAATCACCTTTAAACTCATCAATTGGCTCAAACACCGTACCTACATAACCAAGAGAGTTCGCTGCACTGCCTAACTTAGAACCATTGCTTGATGTGTATGTCGCGCTACTCACCTCACCAAATGGCCAATTACTACGTTTCGAGTTAACGTAGCCGTCAGTGGCAAATAGATGGTGACCGTCAGAGTTCATTGGCTCGACTTTTCCACCAAACCAGCTTTTCGGGAATGAGTGCTCACGGTTGTAGCAATCACCTTCTTTTCTGTATTGACCACATTGATCGGCCACCTTAGTAAATTGGATTGAATCTGAGCCTGAAGGTTTCTCCGAATACATATCGAGAATCGACCCATCAGTGTCATAGTATGCGTCTAGGTCAGCCTCAGACACCAACGTCCAAATAGCGGTGTAACCCTGACTACTATGATTATCAATAATTTGATATAAGGCCGTTTTTAACGCAAAGCCCACTTTGCCTTCAGCGTCTTTGTAATACTCACCTAACACTGGTGGTTCAGTTGGTGGTGTAGTTGAACCACCAATCGTAAATTCTGTACTCTGACTTGCTTGGAAATCACCACCAGATGCCACAACGGTTCCGTTTACCGACAAACTGTATGAACCATTTCCCCCACTGCAGCACATTCCATCTCCATAAGAGTCTGAGACTTCTAGGATGTAGCTACCATCCGCTAAACACATTTCCACTTCATTGATGGTGTTATTTTTATAGTCTGAACCAGAATAAAGAGTTTGAGAAACTGAGTTTTTGAGAGACCAACTGGTTTCAGAACCATAGTTATCCGTCACTAGCGTGAGTGCGGCACTTGTATCATTGCAGCTTTGTGTTGGTGGAGTCTCCGTCGGCTGAAAGTTATCTAAATACACCACTTCCGAACCATCAAAACCTGCATCATCATAAAATCGTATGCCCACAACGATATCTTTAGTGCTAGTAGCGCTGTACGAGTGAGTCAATGCTTGCCACTGATTCGTTAAACCATTATTCGAGTAGCCTAAATAGCCATCAACAAAAAGGCGAGCTTTCACGTTACCTTCCGTGTGGTAAACATCGACAGAGAAATCATAAGTTTTCCCTTGTTCAACACGTATCGTTTGCAGAAAATCGGTATTACTTTGAGTACTTGTATTCACTGTTACTTGTGCTGAGAAACTGCCGTTATTTACAGGAACGCTAGAGGGTGAAACTGCAATGCCGGAGTCAATCACACTCCATCCAGATGGTACGTTTCCTTCCCAGTTTTCGAAACTTCCATTTTGCATTTGCGCGTGTGCACTCGCTGAACAAAGTAATGCAACGCCACTTAGTGTTATTATTCTATTTATCATATAACCTTCTGTTTAATTGGATAAAAACCAACTAAGCTTAGAAAGTAATCAAAAAATGAATGGAGATATAAATCACATTTATAAATGTAAGCATTATGGGTTTTATTAATATATGTGATGTGAGGCAATGCAACATCGATCTGGCAAATACTTTTACACGCTAGATTATGGAAAAAAGGTTCATCTCGGATTTCAGGGAAAAGGCGCAACGGGTGAAACTTTGAATGCTCAATGCTCAATGCTCAATGCTCAATGCTCAATGCTCAATAATTCAAAGATCATTTGAGAAGTCGTTATCTAAAGGCTAACTATAATAGCCAGCAGCGCATTAACGATGAGTTGCTGGCTCGCTACTTAATGATTAGTACAATATATTTATCATGACCAGTCAGCAATCTAGCCTCTTCAACACAGTTCAAACATAACGCCCGACACTAACTTACTTGGCTTGGTATATTCCCCTAGTTATGCGCCCTTCCAAAGACTTAATAATAGATGGAACCATATCTTGTATCGGCGATTCTAATACAATTTCTACGTCTTCTAGCCAATAAATATCCAGTAGTAAACAAATGTCATCAATAAGTTGCACCGCTTCAATTTGATTAACAACATCTGTATTCAAAGGCCATGACTCCGACATATCCAACACAATCAATCGCTTATTGCAGCGTGGCAAATAGAAATCCGTTAATGAGTCTAAATAGCTAACCGCAGTGATCATTAACGTACACTCCCCTTCGCCCAAATCGCAGATTCGATAACGCCGGTTATTTAGAATCAAATGTTGATCCATATTCCTTCTCTCATAACTGTTTACGTACTGTCCATTATCCATATCTGGACTAAATCAAGGAGGAATTAAAGAAATTCAATTTTGCATATCGTTTCAATTCATATATGAATTTCTCTAAACCGTCGCCTCCTCGCATACACAAACTTACTATCCACTCCATCAAATAATTCAACCAACGAATCACACATTTAATTAATCATGCGGAGAGCTATGTTATGAAAAAGATAAGCCTACCTTTTATTTCGCTACTATCGACACTACCCCTTGCAGCACAAGCTTTCGACTCAAGTCGAGTTAGTGGTGAGTTCTCAGTGAATACGGGGTTTGCCACCTCTAACTCAAATCTAAATCCCAACGGCGACAGAATGTTAAAGGGCCTAAATAATAATGTGTCTCACACAAACGAGATCTTTGCAGCGCCTCTTGGAAACTTAAACTTGGCGCTAGATACTCAAGACACCCACCGAGTTTATGCAGGTACGTCTCGTGACGATCTTGCCGTCGGTACTCTCGCCTTTGAGGTTGGATACCAACGTGACTTACCAGATGGAACGCAAATAGACATAGCTTACCTTCCGACAATTGTTTCCGGCGAAGTTTGGGACAACCCCTACCTAGAAGGTACACAAAGAATAACAACCGACGTTGAAGGCGATGCCTATCGTCTAAAGCTATCGAATATTGCCAATACCGGAGTTTCTTTCGATTTAGGCTATGCGACCTCAGAACTTGATAATGAAGGAGTCGCTTATCAAGAGTTAGCGAGAGATCATGATACCTATTTTTTAAAAGGGCAATACCTGTCGATGCTAAACCATCGCTCAGGACTAATTACTGCATTCAGTTATACCGATCATAACGCTGAAGGTTCTGCGGCTTCATATAATCAATACAAAGTTGAAGCCACCTATTTTGCCAATTTAAATGATCATCATTTTGCTGTCACGAGTAGCCATGGTTATCGCGATTTTGAATCAGTTAACCCGCTATTTAATCAAGAGCGCGCTGACTATTTCCACCGAGTATTCGTGGCTTATGAATACAACGATATCCCTAACTGGGAGAACTGGAGCGTGACATCATTTGGTGGCGCAACCCTAAACACATCGAATATCGATTTCTACCAAAGCACCGAATTTTTGATGTCTGTTGGTTTGAATTACCGTTTCTAATTTGTTCCCCTCCGATGAATCAGAGAAAGAATGCCACCACCTACCTGTGACTCTTTCTCGCTTTCGTTTCACAGATGAACACCTCTCATCGGTGCTTTGAATACTGCTTAGCTTTGCTGCTACGCACATAAAAGACTGGATTGGAATCAGTTACTTAAATTTATCCTCGCTTTCTCGTTAAAGGATTATGACGAGCAATTAGGACCACTAAAAAGGGTCATCATGCTCAAACTACTTAAACAAGAACATGTACTTCTCACAGGTGCTATCGCTATACTATTTTTCAAACTAGTTGGCGATAACCTACTCATGAGCGGTTTATCATCCATGTCCTATATACTGCTCACCGCCTTACTTTTCTATGTCGTCATGACTGCTATTTTTGCTGTTGTCCGTCACTCTGACGCACTCGCTATAAAGCTTGGTGACCCATATGGGACACTCATATTGACGCTTTCTGTGGTATTGCTTGAAGTCATTATGGTCTCATCAATCATGCTTACTGGTGATTCAAACCCTGTGCTCGCACGCGATACCATGTTTGCTGTGATCATGGCTGTACTCAATGGGTTTGTCGGTATCACTTTACTGATTGGCGGCCTAAAGTATCACACTCAAACTTATAACCTTCATGGAATCAAAGCTTACTTAGTCGCCATTATTCCACTCGCGATGCTGTGCTTAGTGCTACCCAACTTTGCGAGCGTAGACGCTTTAGGAAATATGTCATCAAGCTTAATGTGGATTTTAGTCTTCGCTTCTGTTGCTTTATATGCGGTCTTTTTGTTCATTCAAACTCGTAGCCATACTGACTACTTTATTAACTCGGATCACGAAGATCACCACGACCATCATGGGCCATTGCAAAGTAATTTATTCCACAGCTTGATGCTAATTGGTTACTTGATTGTGGTAATTCTACTGGCAAAAAGCCTCGCACTGCCGATTAATGATGGTATTTCTACCATGGGTGCCCCCGTCGCATTAGGCGGTTTAATTGTCGCGTTGATCATTCTGGCTCCCGAAGCGGTTGGCGCAGTCAAAGCAGCTCTTACCAATCAACTTCAGCGCGCGATGAACCTCTTCTTTGGTTCTGTCTTGGCAACAATTGCATTGACTGTGCCTGCGGTACTGATGATATCAAGTGTCATGAATGAACCGATTCATCTCGGTCTAGCACCTGCCGAAATGGTCTTGTTAATTACGACCTTACTGATGACGAGTGTCAGTTTCAGTAGTGGCCGAACCAACCCGCTCAACGGCGCCACACACTTAGTCTTATTCTTGGCCTATATCATCTTAATGTTCGATTAAGCCTATGACTTGAAGACTCTGGTCATCTAACCAGAGTCTTTTGAACGATCCTAATCATCACTACCAAGAATAATGCTGAGGCCCCATGACTTTATCAACGACACGTTTACATTCAAAAGCGTCACACTCAACAGAGTCCGAACACCTTTACGAGTCAATACTCACTAGCCTTGAAACGGAGGAAGACAAGCTCTTACGCGAAACCTTGCTCCACGCATATACACCAGCGATCTCCAATGCATTAAGGAGACTAGATGATGATCAAAGAGTTCACGCTTGGTCGCTACTCTCTCAAATAGATCCTGAACTAGCGGCTAACTTAATTGATCACTTAAGTAGCTCTCAATTACGTTACTTAGCAGAAAAACTGCCAATCCAGAACCTCCAAGAAGTTTTCCCTTTACTCCAATCTCCGGACCGCCGTATGTTACTCACTCAGCTTCCATTGGAGCGGTCAACACAGCTAAATACGTCCTTACCCAACGCTTGGCAAAAAGAAGAAAAAGCAGCGCTTAATTATGAATCAGACACGGTAGGAGGTATTTGCAACAATGAAATGTTGAAGGTTGATTCAGACACAACGGTTGCCGAGCTCAGCCATCTTATTTCCGATGATGACTCTAGCTATAACTATCAAGAGTGGCGTTACGTATACCTGCAGGATCGAGATGGTAATTATCTGGGAGCAATCAGGCTCAAAGACTTATTTGGGTTACCTTTCGGTGGGAAACTAAAAGAGCACCTCAACTCCTCACTACTGGCGGTACCGGCTGAGTGGGATTTGAATTCACTAAAAAGTGCACTAGATACGACAACACACCCAGTCCTTCCTGTAATCGATAACTCAGGGTTCCAAATTGGTGTTGTGGGATTTAGACAATTGAATGAGGCGCTGTTTCGTCAATCAAAACAGCAGCTTCTTGAACAAGCTGGTGTATTTGGCGGGGATGAGTTTCGCACCATGCCGACCGCGAAACGTAATCTACGCCGGCTAGCATTTTTGCTACCTTCTGTTCTATTAAGCTACGCAGCGGTATCAATCATTGCTCAATTCGAGCCCGTAATTGAACAATTTGCGCTGTTAGCAGCAATACTACCTTTAGTTGCGAACTTATCCGGTGCAGCTGGAAATCAAGCAGTTGCCGTTTCGATTCGAGAGCTCTCTGTCGGGAACTTGTCACCAAAAGATGTGTTGTTCGTGATCGTAAAAGAGCTACCTATCGGCATTATAAATGGCGCGGTGATTGGCTCAGTTCTCGCTCTACTCTCATTTTTGACTTACGGCGAAGAACATCTCGCATTACCTATATTAGTTAGTGTCGCGTACCTTTTTTCTTCAACGCTAGCAGTGATCACAGGAGGAACGCTACCGCTGATTCTTAAACGTCTGAATCTCGACCCTGCGATGCTATCTAGCCCTCTCCTAACTACATTTACGGATGCCGCCGCTTTTTTTAGTGTGCTGTACCTCGCTCAATCCTTTTTACTCTAATGTGCTATTGCCTCTAAACGAGGCAATATCTAGTTGAATATTATTACATTTCACTTAATCTACATATAAGCCTAACCTAGCAATGGCTAAGTTTTACCACCACTTCTAAATTAACCAAGGACGGTTTATGAGAGAACTACGCGATTTAGATCTAAACCTACTGAAGCTTTTACAAGCGGTTGTTGAAACGCGCAATACCCACCTTGCCGCAGATAAGCTCGGTATCTCTCAAACCAGTGTCAGCCGCGGTATGGCAAAGCTTAGAGATACGTTTGGCGATCAGCTTTTCATTAGAAAAGCACACGGTGTAGAACCTTCAGAGTTAGCAGAAAAATTAGCTGAGGCCGCTGAGGAAATGTTTATTCCATTGGCTAAAGTCATTGAGTCTTATAAGAATTTTGACCCAGAAAGTTTTACTGGCGACATCACTATAGCAATGAATATTTTTTTGCTTGACCAATATGGAGAGGGAATATTTTCAGCTCTGAGAAAAGTTTTACCAAATGCGAACTTCAAAATGATCTATTGGCAAGAACAAACACTTGCCGAAATGCTCAATAGCCAAATTGATTACATGCTGCATTTTTCAGTATTTCCGCTTCCGCAAGAAATATATCAACACAAACTAAAAGAAATAAAGCTCAGTCTCATCGCGCGTAAGAACCACCCAGTGCTCAGCCAATCTAGTGAATGGGAAGATATACACCACTTACCCATCACGCGAATCCTGGTGGATGGTGTGAATTCAAAAAGAGCGCCAATCGAAGATTTGTATTTAGCTAAAGGCTATAAAGCGAGGATTGTATTATCTACACACAGTGTAAGAGTACTGCTAAACAAGTTAAAGAATTCTGACGCCTTCTCATTTGGCAGTAGTTTTATGACAGAAAATGAAACGGAGTTAAGTTGTTATCCGCTGCCATTACTTCCGAAAGAAATGCGCCAACTACAGATCAATGGCGGCTACTTGCAATCCAAGCGAGGCTTCCCATTGAATCAACTCATTCACCAAACACTACAGCACTATTTTGATAAAGTCATTCAACCGGAAGTATAGTAACTCGCACAAAGTACGAGCTACTGGTTTGATTAACCGCTAGAGCTTCGGTGTACTGCCGAAGTTTTAGCTGGATACATGATAGTGTCTCGAATTTCGTATTTGTATTCGTAAGCAAAATCAGGGAATGGGAAGGCTTGATCTTCATGCCACCCTGCAACCACTTGAGCGGCTTTTTCCTTCTGCTCCAAAGCACCTTCATTGCGTTTATCCACCAGTTGGTACTGAGTGGAATGTGCAATAGTTGCACCTACTTGTTCGACATAGGCTAATGCAGCAAACAGAATATCCTCTTGCACAGCCATAAACTCTTCATGGTCACAACACTTGATATAAGCCATCATATTAATGTTGATTGAATACTCGCCAATCCCCATCAATCTGACTCGCACAGGATCTTCATCGATCATAGGGTGTTGCAACAGTAACCTACGTATATGGACAATGAGCACACGTAACTGTTCCAACGTTGCCTCTGGACGCAACCTTAATAGATGGTCCATTCTACGTTTGTCCCGTCGCTCAAGATTATCAATTTCCATATTAGCAAACTCTGAATTTGGTATAGTGATTAACGAACGTTCAAGTGTACGAATACGTGTGGAACGTAAACCGATACTTTCAATCGTTCCTAAGTTGTTATTGCCATAACGACAGAACTCTCCAATTTTAACGCCACCATCTGCGTACAGAGTGAGGCCATTTATCACGTTTTCTAGTACTGGCCTAATTGCTAACGCGACAGCCAAACCACCAACCCCTAAGCCAGTCAAAATAGGGGTTATTGAAAAACCCATAAATTCGATAACATAAATACCCAGAATAACAATGGTTAAGCCACCAAAAATACGTGCTAACACAGTAATCAATGATGAGTCTACATGCTTACCTTGATATTTATTGAATACATAAATATCAGCAAAGTAGTTAAATATGGCCATGATCAACCAAGAAACATAGAAAAACTGTGTCAATAAAAACAGCGTCGAAAAGAACTGATAAGTTGTACCTGTTATCCAGACCCCTTCATCTATCACCCTCCTAGCTAATAGCAAAAGTATCACTGTACAAACTAATGAAATAAGACGTCCTATACGCCACTTTCGCCCATAATTTTCCCAACGGGAGTTCCATCGAACACCTAATAAAAAACTTAACTTAACAAGAGCTGAACACAAGGTGAGCACCCCGGTTAACACTAACCATTGCCATAAAGGTAATGGACCATACAGTTTCTTGAAAGGAGGAGGTAATGATTGAATCAAGTCTTTGGAAAACAAAGGACCAGGAGTAAGCACAAATTCTTGATAATAATCAGTGCGGTTTTCGACTTGATAATCAACAGCAGCTACGGTTCTGTACCAACGAGGTAAACTCTGAACCGTTCCGGAACTAAATAGAAACTGCTCAACATTATCTCCCGACATTTGTTTGGATAATACGATGTCAGTATTGGCAAGACGCCAATGGATCAGGTCATCTTTACTCACTTGCAGCGCGTCTGGAGTTCTAGTGTGTATTTCGCTGTCTAAACGATCGATGATTTCTCTCAGTAAGAGAATCCTTTCCATTACAACCACTGTTCGACTACGGTTAGGCAATAAAGAGAGATCCATGGTACGCATCACTTGTAAATATGCGTGTTGAGCTGCCGGTAGGTGTAACTGTTCACTTCTCCAGTGATCTATTAGCACATCAGATGCGGTCATAAAGCTCGCCAATGTCTGGCTTGGGCTAGAAGTATCAGCAAGTTCGAGAGAGTCATTAGCCAATACATGAGAATTAACCCATGCCAAACACATAATAAGTACTAAACGGGGCACATTACTAAACACAGTTTTCACTACCTCTCGATAGGTTCCCATTTACCTGTGACCGTTGCTTACCTTTCTTTTCATCATATATTGGAGAGAGCCAAAGAGATGAAGAATCCCCATGCTCCCAGAGTGACTGATGCTGAGAGTAATGATGGTTAGCGCGCAATAATGTCAATACACATGTAAACAATGAAGAAAATAGATGAGTCATAACTGTCTCCTAAATAAAGAAGCCACGTCCCTGTGCATTAAAAACTAATTTATATGAGTGTTGAAGAATTGCCCGAGTTCTTTTAAGGCATCATCGGATTCTGGCATATCACTCAAAATGCCATTCATATAATCACCATGTGACTGGCCGTCATAAATATGAAGCTCTGATTCAATATCAGCGCTACGCAACAAACGGTGCATGCGTACAGTATCGCTTAGCAATAAATCCCGTGTCCCGGAGACAAAAATCGTTGGCGGAAACTCTTCAATTTGAGCATAAATTGGCGATAACAGCGGTGAGTCTAGAGGCTCGCCTCCTGCATATAAGTCAAACGTACCTTGAATCAAACCCTCTCTCTGGCCAAGCGCATCAAGTCCTTTTAAAGTATGCCAGGAGTCTGAGGTCTCCTTTAGGTCGACCGCTGGCGTTCCAACAAACAGTGCACCAGGCATAGGTAAATCGAGCTCCTGTAGCTTAAGTGTCGTGGCAAGCGTTAAATTCCCGCCTGCTGATGAGCCAAACAACGCGGTAGATTCCGCTTTTTGAGTTTTAATCAGCTCTTCCCATACTGCTGCAACATCGTTAATAGCAGCAGGAAATGGATGCAGTGGCGGCTGGCGATAATCAACCGAAATCACTTGCGCCCCTAACCCGTTAGCCACCCATATAGCTTCTCGCAACGCAGACTCTCCTCCACCAAATACAAACGCTCCCCCATGAATATGTACTAGCCATTTATCTTTGTATTCGGGGGTAATGTTCTTCGGTGTAACAAAGAAAGTATCCACCCCCGCAAACTGCTTAGCTTCATATGTCACCTCTAAACGTTCGAGGGCTTCCTGCGCTATCTCCATACCTGGAGTATCAAATACTGCTTGCAGGGCGAGCCACTCTTTCGCTGTAGATGGAACCGGAAGTGGCGGAGTGACTTCCCGGCGTTCAATTATCTGAGCCAGTTCGGCGGAAATACCAGTAGGGGTTGGAATAATACGTTCTGTCAGTGTCATTTTAGCGAAGGCAGCCGAGCTTGATAAACCTAACAATAATGCAGGAACAACTGTGCGTAGTGGTTTTAATTTCATAATAACTCCAGAGTTGAATTTCAAAGCCGCGATTGGCTAACTGGGGTCATTATTGCTGTCGAAAAACATAGATACGATGAATTAGAGAAATTCAAATTTGCCAATTAAGAACCACCCATAATGCATTTCTCTAATTCATATCTTATGTCGTCACTCAATGAGATAACACCAGTGACAACAAGAGGAGGATGTATGAAATACTTACCCATAGGCATAATAGCCTTAACTTATTTATTATTTTTCATAACTTTAGTTTCTAGGCTCGCTCTCTAATCATTCGGCGATTCACTTAGTTTGAGTCGAACATTTGGATCAGAGGCAGCCTACTAACTACTGATGATTTGGTTAAAGGCTCGACAGGTGAAACACTCAATGCTCAATGCTCAATGCTCAATGCTCAATACTTCAAAGATCATTTGAGAAGTCGTTACCTATAATTCTCGGTTAGACAGCACAAGAAAAGGCTGAGCAGATCACTGACTCAACCTTTTTGCTTTCAAGACCTCTAACCATTAATCGCCTTTCAACATATTAAAAAAGATCTGTCTGGATTGTGGCGTGTTGTCCCTGTGGGTTTCGTACTTTATATGTGCCTCTGCAACGGCAGATTGAGACAACTTGATGCTCCAAAGCGCTTTGAGTTGGTTTGGAACAATAGAATATCGAACATCGATAACACGCAGCTCATCCGTTGGATCCTGTGCAATATAACCATTCGAGAACCAACGGAAACGTTCAATGTCTTTGGCTTGTTGGGAATTAGGATCAAGCCAGGGGAAACCCTGACTCACATTCAGTTTAGCAATAGAGTCTCCAGGATAGGTTTTAACAGAAGTGCCGACTCGAACAGCATCTACGTAGTATCTAGATTCGGTTTCGTACACCACTTTCCACACTAAGATATTCGCAAAACTCGGTTTAGCCTCTAAGCGAATAGGCGTATGTTGGCGTTCTTGTGCTAATTGCCATCCTATCGCTTCTGCCCTATCCCTCTGAATCATGCCTAACGTCGGATAAGTCAAAGCCCATAGAAACGCAATGCGAGCCAACCAAGGAGTTCGCTTCCATGTTGCAAACGCAAGCAATATTAAGATGGGCAGTGAATAGACAGGATCGATGATCGAAATGGTATTCCAAGCGTAACGTTCGTTGGTGAGCGGCCAGAACAGTTGAGTGCCATACGTAGTACAAGAATCGAGTAAAGCATGTGTGCCATAACCTAACGCGCAATACAGCCAACTCTGTTTAAACGAGAGACCACGCCTTTTTGCAATCAAAGGGTACAAAACCAGAGCGCAAATCAAGCTGCCAATGGGAATAAATAGAAGTGAATGGGTAAACTGTCGATGGAACTCCAATGCGAGTAAAGGATCACTCTCCGATTGAATAAACGCATCTAAATCTGGCGCCATTCCAGAGAGCAAACCTAGAATCCCAGCGACCACCAAATGTTGTTTTTTACTCGCCGATTGTGACAAAGAAGCGCCTAGTACACCCTGCGTTAACGGATCCATAAATCACTCACTTTTAGCATTCCCTTGAATTGAACAAGTACATTTAGCTATAGCAGTGAATCCGGTTAAACAACAAGATTTTGTCAACAGACTCATAGACATAATCGTATAAATGTAGACAGGCAAACAAAAAGAGCAGCCTGATGACTGCTCCTTGTTCGGTTATGTACGCATCATCAAGTGTTCTTATTTACGAACGGATGAAGGTCACTAACCATCATTAACGAGCCACCATGCTTGCCGCGATAACAACCAACAGTACTGAGAAGATCTTCTTGATAGTCGGAACAGGTAAATGGTTGGTCGCTTTTGCGCCTAAAGGAGCCGTGAACCAAGACGTACACACGATACCCAATAACGCGGGTAAATAGACAAAGCCTGCAAAGCCATCAGTTAGAGCAAAGTGGCTACTGCCCGAGGTGATGTAACCGATAGAGCCGAATAGCGCGATAACAATGCCACACGCAGACGCACAGCCAATCGCCTTTTTCATATCGACCGAAAAGAACGTGAGCAAAGGAACGAGTAACGCGCCGCCACCAATCCCTATCATTGCAGACAAACCACCCGTAATGGTTGTCAGAACCGTTAATACACCTTTATTCGGTAGCTTTCGTTCTTTAGGCGCGTCACTTTTACTGCTTAAGAACATCTTAATCGCAATAAGAACCACGCTCACAGCAAACACGATACGAACAACCTTTTCCGGTAATAACGCCGCCATAAAACCACTAACCAAAGCACCTAGGGCAACACCCAACATGATCCAAGGTGCCAAGTCCCAAGGCACATTTCCATTCTTGTGGTGAGCGAGTGCAGAAGAAGTGGAAGTGAACAGTATCGATGCCAACGAGGTAGCGATCGCAGCGACAACAACTTGGTCAGACGGTAGAACTTCTAAATACAGTAAAATGCTGCTTAACACAGGAACAATGATCAGCCCTCCGCCAATACCTAACAACCCGGCTAGAAACCCAACACCACTGCCTAGTAACGCACAGTAGAAAATCAACAACAGCAATTCACTCATTTCATCCATCTCTTAATTAAATTAATTATCTTAAATAACACACTATTAATGTGGTTATATTTCCATCAAGCTAATTAATATAACTGACACCGACTTGAATATTCAAACATATAGATCATGAATATTCCTCATGATGAATGTGAAGTAATACCATTGTTAATGGTCAACCTATCCACGTATAAAAACCTTAAGCGATTAACTTTATACGACATTAATTCTACTAAGCATTAATTTCAGACAGCATAGCCTTCGATTCTTAATCCGGTCACCAGCAAAAAATAAAAACACTTTTAATACTAAAGACCGAGAGAATCAGACAACGAATTGGGATACTAGATCAACATGAATAATGAATTTAACTTTACGATTAAGAGCATTAGCCTCGACGAAAACTACCAGCCTGCAGACAACACGCGTATCACAACCAACTTTGCTAACTTGGCTCGCGGCGACAGTCGTCAAGCGAACTTACGTAATGCACTACAAATGATCGATAACAGTTTCAATGCGTTAGCACACTGGGACAACCCGAAGGGCGACCGCTACTCTGTTGAGCTTGAAATCATTTCTGTTGATATGGATATTGAAAGTAACGGCGAAGCATTCCCTTCAATTGAAGTGCTGAAAACCAACATTCTGAACCACAAAACGAACGAGCGCATTGAAGGTATTATCGGGAATAACTTCTCTTCTTATGTTCGTGATTATGACTTCAGTGTATTACTTTTAGATCATAATAAAGGCCAAGACAAATTCAGTATTCCAGCCGATTTTGGTGATTTACACGGCAAGCTTTTTAAATATTTCGTTAACTCTCAAGCGTACAAAGAGAACTTTAAGAAGCCACCTGTTATTTGTTTGAGTGTTTCAGATAATAAAACTTATTACCGTACTGAAAATCAACACCCTGTATTAGGCTTTGAATACCAACCTAACGAGTCTTCTTTAACTGAACAATATTTCAAGAAGATGGGCTTACAGGTTCGTTATTTCATGCCGCCGAACAGTGTTGCTCCTCTGGCTTTCTATTTCTTTGGTGATCTACTGAACGATTACTCTAATCTAGAGCTTATCAGCACCATCAGTACCATGGGTACTTTCCAGAAGATCTACCGCCCTGAGATCTACAACGCGAACGCGGTTGCGGGTAACTGCTACCAACCAAACTTGAAAAACTTGGATCACTCACTGACCCAAATCGTGTATGACCGAGAAGAACGAAGCAAACTAGCTGTTGAACAAGGTAAGTTCGCAGAAGAAAACTTCATTAAGCCATATCAGTCGGTACTAGAAAACTGGTCTGCCAACTACGCGCTGTAATCGTTCTATTTTACGCGCATTAGGAAACATACGATCCACTTTGGGAATCTAAGGACAGGCAGAATTATTATGAAAACACTATTACCGACTTCAACAGCAGGCAGCTTGCCTAAGCCATCTTGGCTAGCACAACCAGAAACACTTTGGTCTCCATGGAAACTGGAAGGCAACGAGTTAACCGATGGCAAACAGGATGCGCTGCGTGTGTCTCTGCATGAGCAACAGCAAGCCGGCATCGATATCGTGAGTGATGGCGAACAAACCCGCCAACACTTTGTGACCACCTTCATTGAACACCTGAATGGTGTCGATTTCGAGAAGCGTGAAACCGTTAAGATCCGCGACCGCTACGATGCGAGTGTACCGACAGTGGTTGGCCCAGTTTCTCGTCAGAAATCGGTGTTTGTTGAAGATGCTAAATTCTTACGCCAGCAAACTGACCAACCGATCAAATGGGCTTTGCCGGGGCCTATGACCATGATTGATACACTTTACGATGCGCATTACCAAAGCCGTGAAAAACTGGCGTGGGAATTTGCAAAGATCCTCAACGAAGAAGCCAAAGAACTTGAAGCCGCAGGCGTTGATATTATTCAGTTCGATGAGCCTGCATTTAACGTGTTCTTTGATGAAGTGAATGATTGGGGTATCGCTTGTTTAGAAAGGGCCATTGAAGGGCTTAAATGCGAAACCGCAGTACACATTTGCTATGGCTACGGCATCAAAGCAAACACAGATTGGAAGAAGACATTAGGCACTGAGTGGCGCCAATATGAAGAAGTCTTCCCTATGCTGCAGCAATCAAATATCGATATCATCTCGTTAGAGTGCCACAACTCTCATGTGCCACTTGAACTGCTTGAACTTGTTCGCGGTAAGAAAGTAATGGTTGGTGCGATCGATGTGGCAACCGATTCGATTGAAACACCAGAAGAAGTGGCTAGCACTCTGAGAGAAACACTTAAGTATGTTGATGCAGACAAGCTCTACCCTTGCACCAACTGCGGTATGGCTCCCCTACCTCGCGACATTGCCTCAGCTAAGCTGAATGCACTCAGCGCTGGCGCAGAGATCGTTCGTAAAGAGCTTTCAGCGTAACGGCTGATCTGAATAGAAAAGCTAAATCTTGAAGCCTAAGTATCGAATGATGCTTAGGCTTTTCTCGTATTAAGTGAAGCGTGTTAATCACAGCTCTCGCTTACCAAGTTTTATCCAAGTCTTGAGCATACAAAGAGATCGCTCGTTGGTACTCTTTGATCGGCTCGCTATTGGTCGTAGAAACCAACAATTCAAGCAACAGAGACGTTGCCTCTTTATGGCGACCCAAATTATACAAACACATCGCGTAGAAAGGCTGAACTTCAAGGGAATCAGGGTACTCTGCCATCGTCTGTTCGAAATAGCTTAAAGCCTCTGCATAAAGGCCTAGGCTTCGATAAGTACTCGCCAACCCGAAAAGCGCATCAAAACGCTCTACTGAAGACAGTACGCCAGACAGAGACAATACATAGTGCTCAATCGCCTGTTGTTCTTTGCCTTGATTGTCGTAAGACCAAGCTATCTGCAAGTGCGCTTTCGCAACATAATTTTCATCATCGAGTAGTGTCGCCAGCAAATCTCGTGACTCTTGATACTTGGCCTCTTTGCGCAATTCGATGGCTTGTTTGATAATGGTGTCCATAACTCTCCCTAACGCTTAATCGCTGTGCTATGCGTTCATTTCCTCGAACATCTGCTTATAAGATTGAGTTTGTAGTGCTGATTGAGTCAGCCCAAACCGACTGGCTAATAACTCCAACTCATCTTTATAAACCGATAACTTAGACTCATCATCCGTCATGATAGCGAACTCTGCAAAATCACCGATACCCTTTAGTGAGTCGACAGTAATATGAAATTCGCCCACGAAGTAGATACTGCGTGTCTTCTGCGCTTTTAGAATCACTTCGTAACCCAAGTTCTCAAGCATACTCTTGGCATTCGACGCATCGGTGATATTTGTCGCTTCGCACCGGTCAGACTCTGGGCCTTTTACAATCCATAGCTTAATGCCCGATGGCTCCATAGTCCGAATGCACAAACTTTTGTTTTGAGCTTGTAAGCTTCTGTCTGGGCTATCGAAATACCAATCGCACTCAAGATTATCTTGGAGCATCACTTCATGGGGAATAAGACTCAAAGTTTTCAAGAGTTCTGATTTAGAATCGAGGCGATACTTAAGCTCTACTTCGTATTTACCTTGGAAATGGTCGTTAGTCATATACTAGCTCGGTGCAAAAAAGGCGATACTAGCACACGAACCGCATCCGAAATACAAACTGACGCACAACACAAACTAAAGAACTGGAACTATGCACGGCAAGCTAATACGCGCTGCCATTCGTCTTGATTCATTGCCCCTTTCGGAAGGTAAATATTACGTTTTTGCATCGCACCTTTGGTGTAGGAAAGCTTAATAACAGACCCTATACCAAAAGGAAGAATACTTCCCTGTAACTTGATATCGCAAGCGTAACCATCGAAACAAACATGGTTGTTCGATATTTCAAAAGAGCGATTACGGAACTGCCACCATAACGTGACGACTTTTAATACCGCAACAGCACTGAACATCAACCCAATAGTAGGTAGTGATTGACGATCTCCGCCTGAGATCCAGTAAACAAACGCCAATAGAGCGGTTACGAATACCAACTCAAAGAACGTATATTTAATAAAATTTAATTGGATACGGTTATCCATGGCACTCTCTCAATGATGATCCTAAAACCAGCTCCATTTCAACAAGCCCTTTCACTTCAGAAACCTTTGTAAAACCTTTTGACTGATAAAGCTTAATAGCGGGATTCTCACTGAACACACGTAGCACTAACTGAGTCGATGCTTGGTTGTTCGCATGTTCGATCACTAAATCCAAGCACCTAGAGCCAACACCTTTACCTTGATGCTCAGCTAATATCTGAAAGTCTCGGAGAAACGTGGTGCCACTGGTATAACTGAAGCGGATAACACCAATACGGTTACCACCAACATAGACTTCATAGTTATCCAGCTCATCCCAACTACGTAAAAACTGACTATGACCCCAAGCGATGCCACGAGCCTGATAGTAACTCGCCATATTCGTTTTGGTGATTAGCTCAGCGAATTGAGGATCTGAACCTTTGACCAGCTTTACTTGCATATTGTGTCCTTTGTTTTCAAATCACACCGGAATACGGCATAGATAAATGCCACATATATTGAATCATTGTTGATGGTTAGCTATTTACATTCCTGCCAACTGTACTCCATTTGACGCGCAACTTTCTTGGCAAACTGTAGGCCGGTATGTACTGATACCAAATGTAAGCTCATATCTATACCTGCAGAGATACCGCCAGATGTAGTGAATTTACCTGACGCCACCCATCGTTTATCACTGTTCACATTTAAACTTGGGAATTGCTGCGCTAAGTCGGAGATGTCTTCCCAATGAGTGGTTACTGTTAACCCCTCAAGTAAACCTGCTTTAGCTAAAAGAAATGCACCAGTACAAACAGACACGACTTGTGAGGCCGATTCTGAAACAGAAGATATCCAATCGAGCACATTTGGCTTGTTCATTTCGTCAGTATGTATACCACCAACGACCATCAACAAATCTATTTTGGGGTGGTTATTTAACGAGTAGTCAGGCAATACCTTAAAACCGCCGCGAGCTATAACTGGTTCTGCAGTTTCGGAGATTAAGAATACATTTAGATCTTCAGCACCTAAGCGCTTTGCTGTACTGAAGACTTCAAACGGGCCAGAGAAGTCGAGAACTTCTGCTTGATTATAAATATAGATTCCGATGTTCATTGCACCTCCATGTACAACTTAATTAATAACTAGAATTTACCATATGTATCTTGTTCGGCTAATCCATCAACGTAAACCAATTTCAATTGAGAACGGAAAAAGGCAGAGTTCCCTAACGTAATAACCTTCTGCAAATGCGTATCGAAAGTGCCAAATGTTGGATGTCATGAAAATTGTCCTTTATTCGTCAACGCCAAGGTTGTCACCCAGCTTTTCTATAAACCAAGTTCCTTGGCACGGGCCATTGGTTAAGTGCCAACGGCCATCAAATCGCTTGCTGCTGCCAGTTGCGGAAAAACGATAGTCCCACTGGCGGTGTTTGGCATATAAACGTAAGTCGCCGCTTTCCGTAACCCAGCCCTCTAACGGTGTTCCGTTGTAGGTAAGCCTTAGAGTTGCCTTACCCTCACGAATGGTTCCGGTAATAGTTGTGCGTTCACACATATTATTGCCAGTGGTGTTAATAAGGCGGCCTAGCCACTCACCGTCGAAATCGGTAGAAGGAACAAATTGGGGACTATCAGGAAGTTTAGGAAACGACTCGGAATTACTGGACCCGAGCCACTGAAGCTCACGACCAACAAAGAAGAAGACAACAAAGCTGATTGATATCGCTATCACAAATCCCTTTTTCATTAGCCTCTTCCTAATCCGCTGACCTAAAGAAAAGAACCCTAACATAATGAAAAGTAATAACTTACTATCAATTTAATTAATTTTGATATATTCCACAAATTGCATTCAAATGTTGAATATAGAGAAAGCGGCATCGTACGAAGTTCTGCTGCATGTTCAGGGAATCGTTCGTGAAGAAAACACAATGCATCCGTTAGCGTTGGCGTAGCGTATGAGTTTTAGACTTAAGCCAGCAACCAGTGCGTTAATAACTGAGTACTAAAGCCCGAACGACTAAAAGAGATAGGTAATATAGGCACCGAAAGGTTACTTCTTTCAAAGACAAACCCCTTCAGAAAGCGTCCTTCGGTGCATACAATTTCAAGCGACTGACATCAATGACGAGCGTAAGTCGCTAACATAAAAGACTAGCGTAAGCGTCTCAACACAACCTGCTGGTCAAGCTCATTCTGATAGTCCGTGTAATCAAGCCCTTGATCAAATATGTACTCAGTGACAAGAGTACGGATGCACTCAACTAATGTGCTTGCTTGCCAAGGCTTTTCAAAGTAACGGTCGATGCCTGCTGCATTAATCGCATTGATGGTATCAGTATGAGTAGCCTGCCCCGTAAGAAGAATTTTCTTTGTATTCGGAAAGCGGCTGTCATGGAACACTTCAGTGAGTAACTCCACACCCGTTTTCCCTGGCATCACATGATCAGACACGATGACGGTAATGTGTTCGCCTTCTGCGTCAAGTTCATCAATGAGATCAAGCACTTCTTGCGCTGATTCACAATCTTCAATATTCAGCCAACTCGCCAGCGGCTCTAAATCTTGTACCACTGCGCTCAGTACTTCTCTCTGGTCATCGACACAGATTAAATTAAGCTTCTCCATGTTCACCCTCTATTGGTAACTTGATTCTAAATACCGTTTTAGAAGCATCACTTTTCACAATAATACTTCCGCCATAACCCGCTACAATCCGCTTAACGATTGATAAACCCAAGCCCAATCCAAACGATAAACCACCTTTTTTAGTGGTGAAGTTGGGCTGAAATATCTTTCTACGAGTCCCCTCGTCTATCTCAGGGCCGTTATTCGTAATCGTAACTAATATTCTTTTCTTACTTAATCTGGTTTGAATCTCTATTGCGGCATCGTCTGAATTCGACATTGCATCACAAGCATTCTTTACAATGTTGACCCAAATCTGAACGAGCTCTGTTTTCGAACCTTTAAAAGACGGTAGATCCGCAGGGCTCAATCGCACAGACACTCTACGTAACTCACTTTGTAACAACGATAAGGCATGGTTAATGGAGTCGTTAATATCGACCGCTTCTTCTGTGTCGATATCAACTCTGCCAAGTTGTTTAACCGATTTAACGATGCCGACAGTGTGTCTAGATGCCAAACGTAAATCATGTAAATCACAACCCATCTGCCAAAAACGAATCGCTTCTTCTGGTTTTTTCAGCCAATGCTTTGAAATAACGTCTGTTGCAGATAAAGCGTCAATAGGAATCGCCTTTGCAAGAGAGCGAGCAATGTTTTTGTCTAAACCATATTTTCTTTCAAATTGTCGCCCACGTGTTCGTGCTTCTAACGACGACGTTTTCTGACCATGCATTAACCCAAAATCGAAAAATTGACTGGCTTCTGGATGCACTTCTTCAAGCAGATCCATGATGACCGTTTCAAGTCGACCAGATTTACTATTTACGACACCAATAGCGTTGTTAAGCTCATGGGCAATCCCGGCAGCCAATTGACCCAAGGTCGTCATTTGCTCAGCAGTATGTAACTTCTCTAGCGCTTTTTGTTTCGCGATCGCTTCCTGTGTTGCGCGGCGTTGACGACGCGACAACTCATTGACAATCACAGGTGTGAACTGTGCGGTAAGAGGACCAAATTTACGTTCATCTTCTGCTGGCGTGTCTTTATCGATCCACGCTAACTCAACATCGGTTTTAGCAACAACCGTTGAAGATGCTGTCCAATTACCTGAAAAGAAGCTATGAACGCCTATAAAAGCCCCACTACCCGCGCTAAATACTCGCACTTGCGGTGTATTCGCATCGGTATAAAACCCTTCCAGTTCTCCACTAAACACATAATATAAACGAGTGTTTAACGCTGATTGTTCAATAATGGTGTTACCGGCACAGCACGTCACCCGACGTTCTGTGTGGTTAAAATAGCGTTCGATAAGTGCTTCTAACTTTTGTTGATACACGTATCGTTACCCTATGTGACCAATTGAATGTAGCAGCCACACCATAACAAAGCTCAATAGCACACCAACCACACCCAAAATAATACCGATTCTGGCCATTTGATTACTTTGCACATGACCAGTGGCATGAGCCAGCGCATTCGGTGGCGTACTGATTGGCAGCGACATACCTAATGAAGCGGCAAAAGTCACAACCAGAATTAACGTTAACTCACCGCCTAGTGGCGTGAGTGAAGCCATAGACGAACCTAATGCAGCCATAATTGGCATTAACAAGTTAGCCGTTGCGGTATGAGACATAAAGTTTGCCATTACCAAGCATAAGAACGCCGCTCCGAACAACACCACATAGGGTGAGTAGGTATCAAACGGAATACTGTGTACCACGAGCTTTGCTAAGCCCGTTTTATCGAGAGCTAAACCAAGCGCAATACCACCTGATACAAGCCACAATACGTCCCAAGAAATTTTCTTCAGGTCTTCTTTATTGATGATCCCAGTAAGAGAGAACACAGCAACAGGAATCAGAGCGACGGTATAAGAGTTCATGCCATGGCTTGAGCCCATTAACCAAAGAATGATGGTCAGCGCAAAAGTGACGTATACCGCAATGGCTTTGGGCGTTTTAAGGAATTTGCCTTTGATGCTTAGCTCGATTTTCTTTTGGTCAGCTTTGTACATAAAGCCGATTAAAAACCACGCTAACGCCATCATAATCACGACAAACGGCACACCAAATGCCATCCATTCACCGAACGTAATGAGGTTATCGCCAACCAAATATTTAAGGGCAATAGCGTTCGGGGGGGTACCGATTGGGGTACCAATGCCACCGATGTTAGCGGCAACAGGGATACAAAGCGCAAACGCTATACGACCGGGGTCTTTCGGACCAAACACAGCCAGTACCGGCGTTAAAATAGAGAGCATCATTGCTGTTGTTGCCGTGTTAGACATAAACATCGAAAAGATACCAGTGATCAACATTAAGCCGAGCATCACAAACTTTGGATCTTGTCCAAATGGCTTCAACAACACGCGAGCTAAGTTTACGTCTAATCGATACTTAGTGGCGGCCATCGCTAAGAAGAAACCACCTAAAAACAGCATGATGATTGGGCTAGCGAATGTCGCCATGATATCGCTGTATTTTAACAGCTCACCAAAATGTTCTTCCCCATGATCAAACCTTAAAAAGATCAGCCCTTTATCCGACAACATCAATAATTGCAGAACGATAATAACAACAGACGTCGCGTAAATCGGGATAGGCTCGAACACCCAGCACAATGCCGCTAATAAAAAGATCGCGATAACGCGTTGTTGAATAATCGTGAGGCCTTCAAATGGAAACGCTGATAGCGGCATTACGAGGATAATGAAAGGAATTAAAATAGGGATAATGTATTTAATATAGGGGCGCATAGCACAAAAACTCTTCCTGAGATAACAACTACTTAGAAATTAGATTTACAGCTCTAATTTAGATCCGACAACGAATTATCGAACTCTTGTCACTATCTCACTATCGGCTAGATCAATGATTACGTGATCACGATATCCCCTTTTTCGATTCTGTGCGCTATCTCTATGTTTGTATGTCATTTATTGTTGCCATTAAATTCACGAGAGTGATTTCTACGTTTCTAGTCATGTCCATAAATTGAGGGCCACTTCTGATAAAAACGTTGGACAAGCTCACTGAGTTAGGTATGCCTGAAACTAGTCGTATCGACTAAGAACCCCACGAAACGGGGTGGCTCTATCTCTAAATTTACTGCTCTAACAAACGACACTGATACTCTGCAATGTGCTTTAGCTCCGATGTATGTGCAGGGAATCTTTCGTGAAGAAAACACAATGCATCCGCTAGGGTTATCTGGTGCAGATTCGACGTATACCCAAAAACCAATCTGCGCACATTGTCATAGAGCTCATCTGAATTATCTGAGCTTTGACACTCCGCAAAGATAGCTTGATCAATCTCATCGTCTGGATCTTCCAATGGACTATTAGCCTGTCGATAAAGGTTAGAAAGCATTGCGTCATATTGCTCTTTCGACAGCTCTTCCTTGCAACGCATTATCCACGTAAACGTAATGAGGTTGTGTCCAAAGAAACCAAACTGCTTTAAGCATGCTTGTAATACGCTATTGAGTTCTACGCCTTCGCTTGTGCCAGTGCTTCGTTCACCATCAGAACGGGTCGATGTGACAAATTCAGTGAATCGGTTAAGGAATGCTGGAACTTGAGACGGCTCTAACTCACGATAAACACGATTCAGCGCCAATAATATCGTCACATTGTGGGAAAGGTATTCGCTGGCTTGAGAAGCCTGTGAAACGTAATGCGAGAAGATGTCTTGAAAGCCCTGATTCTCATACCACTGCATTAAAGCAGCATACGCCGCTGGGTATACCCCATTATCCAATATCCTTTGAATACGAAAATCTGAGAACTTTGGCGCTTGTAGCGTTGCAGAGTACTCACCTAAAACTTCAATCTCAGTTTGGTCTATCAACTCACTCGTTTTAAGCCACACATTGTCTGTTGTGCCGAAATAATCATTAAGGTGATTCGAAGCCAAATAGGCTTTTAAAGAATGAGGTTGGTGGATACTGGCACTGCTATAAAGTGCCTTTTCCAGTAATTGGTCGCTTGTCATGTTTCCTCCGTGAAACTGATGCTGGATAAAGGTGGTGGTTATGTGACTAGCACCTTTGAGAGGCATATCGAACGGTCTACACCGACATATTTGCCATACGCACTGGATTCTGAGTAAGCGTGGCGACAATAAAAGCTCACCGCTTTTGAGTTAACTCTACGTGTCGATAAAATAGCTTTTCGATACCCTTTTTCAATCGCAAAACATTCGAGCTGTTTCAATAAATATGAGCCAGCACCAGCTTTGTTAGAGTACATTCGCTTAAGTTCACAAACTTCACTTTCGTGATATCTAAACACCCCACATGCCACAGCGCTATCATTCAGATACACCACGATACATCCATCTTTTGATGGGTCAAAAGCGTCAGATACAAAAGAGCTTTCACCTGTGTCATTAGTAATCTGGCTAAGTGACGAATTCAACTCAGTGATTAATGACTGAAAATCTCTATGATTTGGTTCTACTTTTTTATATTCGAATTCCATATCTGCCACATAATGCCAACTCAATCAGCATGATCAAAAATACAATATTGCAGAGCGCCCCAAAAATAGGAAATATTGTCGTCTCTCCAATTACACACGAAAGTGGACGTTACAAAGGTAAGCGCATAATCCAAGGAGGTCGAAAGTAAGCACGAACCATTTTAGACATGGCGATGATGGCAGCCATGCAATGTAACCCTATATTCAAAGCGACTTATGCTCGTTTTAGATTCCGGAAAGCCTAAGAAAATCGCAATAATCGCATGTATTCGAAAGATGCTTGTGACCCTTAACTCTATGCTGAGAGATGGCGCCATGTGGGATGAAAACACAGTCCCAAATTAGTCATTTACGCCATAGTAGTTTGTTATAACTACGCTTTTTCTATTGCCAACTCTATATGATTTACAGCTGAGCCAATAATAAAGTGACAAATGGTAGCTAAAGCAAACAGTGCTATCTGAGTTTTACCTAGTACTTCGTTTGGAATAACTAACATTAGAATATTAATCACCACATTGACCACGAGACCGAAAGCAATCAATACCGTTAGATAGAAGCTCACCGCTGAGGTTTTCTTTGGCTTATTCGTTTTAGCGAGAGCCGTAGCGAGCTTAACAATTAACTGTCCATACACTATGGTTGCGGCTATGCCCCAATCGGGAAGCATATAAAATGAACCACTTACCCCTTGGGCACTTCTTACAATAAGTATTATGACGAAAGGCAGTATTACGAAAATGTAGTCAGCAATTAAAGCAAGAATATTACTGTTTGCTGTCTTCACGAGACTTCTCCGCTTCTTCTATACGAATTTGCAGCTCTTTTCCTTTTACAACACGTTCGACATGCAAGATACGGTGCTGTTTATGAGTATATGTCTTTGAACCTTTCAACCTCACAGCTTGATAGTAGACATAAGCAATTAGTGCATCCCCTGGGTCTAAGTGCCCAAGGTCACAGCTTTGATAACGACCTAGCCATTCCTTATGCTCTATAGGAGCTGAGAATGAGACATTTCTCTCTACACTCTTAAAGTCCCACTGAGAGTCACCTAAGAATACAGGCTTTTTGACTAGTAAAGTTTCGATTTTTTTGACCTCTTTACTGTCAGCTACAAATAAATCGTCGACCTCTTTATCGAATCTGACTCTCGTATTTAGATACGTGACGTTATTAACCTGAGGTGTGCGAATATCGATAGTTTCGCCATCAGAAAGTAGTTCAGAAGCCTTGCAAAGACTTTTGAGATCTTTGGCGTACTGATAACTGTCAATATTAACTTGGTTAGGAAACTCTACGGCGCCGTGTGCAAGGAGTTCGTCCTCAACACCTTTTACAGCGCTATCAATAATGTCTTCGTTTTCGATGCAGTCTAAACCAACCATTGAATTGGCGATATATAGAGGTATTGAAGTCAACGCATTAGCTACTTTTTGTAAGCCAGACGTACACTTAATTATACTTTTAAGAGAACCAATTTGAACGCCCGAAAGCTCATAAGTGAAATTAAGTTCAGCATCTATTGATTTACCGACAGTAAAGGTCAAATTCTCAAAAGCAGTCACATAAGCTGCCATCGCCAGAAACACTCGTTCTGGCTTACCTGTCGAAGGCTTATAATCAAGCCGAATTTCAAACGAACTTTCGTACAATCTTGCTCTCCTAATGATGTACTCAAAAAGTAGTTATAACGCCAAATTAAAGTGCGAACAACACTTACACCTTACCTAAAACATTGTGCCATAAACACTAAACTGACTTGAAGTGAGAGGTACCAAGCATTGTGAATCACTCTTAAACAGTTTGTTATTTCTCATTTAAACACGCACTGTCAGAGGCTTTCATATCAAATTTTCTTGCATGAATAGTGCATTTCACGATCAATGGATGTGCCATAGTGAACTGCTTTCAATATGTTAGTTTCCTTATCCCATATAATCTCACCAAAGCCATATTCTCTGATTATTATTTTATCTCCAGATCTAGCAACTTCATTGTTCATGTACATAAATCGTCCAACATATGAATTGAAATGTTTCGAGTTGAAGTATGCGTCATGCTTACTTCCTATTTGACCAGCTTCTTCTCTATGCTGATTCTTATCACCCTTAAACACTTGGTCTGCTATTAATATACATTCCATCTTATATGGCTGTTCAAATGCTTCGACAATACCAACCAAATCAAACACACTAGACCTCTCATTAACTTAATTTTTCATCAAAAAGTTGACGAGAATACTGAAAGTACTCAAAAAGGTATAATCAAAAATTTCAATCAAGTTTATAACTAAATGTTATCTACCTTTGGTTGCTAAATGAGCAATAACACCTGCCATAAGGTGTGCCCCACTGAACCAGAAAAGCGCACAGAACCCCACACCAAAACTGCCGAGTGTAAAGCATCACCTTAATGGCTTTGTTATACAAAACCTGCGGTAAGCTATAAGCTATAGCCGCAAGCTTTAAGCTCAAGGTTTACGTCATTTTTCCACGCACCAGCTTGATCCATTGAAACATACACTACACCACTAATATCATTAGGTGTTTCTATTTGCCCCTTAACTAAAGCACACACATTTTTTCGCCCAAGCTTAGCCATTAGGTAACCATGTTCGAAAACAACATTTTGTCTTGCACGATCACGAGCTGGTACAGTTGTTTCGAAAGCTCCGCGCCCTTTATCACAAGGCGTATATATTACGATTGCAAAATCCGCTTCACCTGCGTAATGCTCAATTTTTTCAATTATTGTCATCCCACTACTTGCTTGTTCGTGCAATATAATGGCTTCAAGGCCGATACTTTCGATATGTCTTGCTGCTTCTTGCTTAGCTTCATTGTCACGCCCATGAACAATAAATACCTTGTTTTTCTTGGGTTCTACGATGGCCTTTTGAGGTGATGGCTGCACACTAGAAATCTGTTTCACTGGCTCTAATCTAACAGCAGGCTGCTCTCCAAATTCTAAAAAATTACACACGGATGCAAATTCTTCAGAAAGATATGTACGTCTTTCTGCGTACGTCCCTCGTTTATTTTTAATAAAACCCCAAAATGACGCCAGATCACGGTGAAGCTTAAGCCAACCCGGAAGCATAGGTGCTAAAATAGGATTTTTTAACAACTCATGCCTAAGTTGAACAAACTCTGAATTGTCAGCATCTCCACCAGTTGCGGAACTAGTGAGCAAGTTGCTCAAATAATTTACCTTATCTAGATCATTCAATAAAAACTCAATACTCATTACTTAACTTCTTAATAAAATTTTCTATTATAACAATATTTTAGTCGGTATGTTTAACGCCCTATCAGGGTGTGAGCAACGCAACATCCACCTTAAACACTAAACGCAATACGTAGTGAAGACGCCACTCGTTGCGAATTATTCTTAAAAGGTTTGTATGGTTTGTTTTTGCAGTAGTGCTACGGTCTTGTCTAATTTTTCGTTCAAACCTTCAAGTAACTCCTTCCTTTCCGTCAACTTGGTACCGTTATTGTATCTAAGGTTGGTGTTCCCAGTACTAGCTACAGCGACCTTAAACGACACATCTTCTTTTGTAATGTCCTCAATTCGAGTTAGCTCATAAGACAAATTTTCGAGTGCCACACACACCTCAGAAGGAGCATACCCATACCCACCTTTCATTTTAAATACGTTAAAACTAGAAAATCGAGGAATATACTCTTTGTCCTTTTCAAAACCGTTTCTGATTGCTCTCAGGTCAGCAACTAGTGATGAATAAATTACCTTGAATTCAGCTTTTTCTAGCCGCTGATCACGACTAAAACTAAGCATATAAGTCGCTAGCCCACCAATTAGTGTAGAGAAAACACCAAATAGCCCCGCAAACAATACATCCTGACCCATTTTTAACCTCCAAAAACCTGTCTAGTTCTTATTCCGATTATATTAATCTAATTACTTTATTTATAACAACGTGTTATCGTTCTTAGTTTGTGATTTAACAAGTAAATATAGAGTTTAGTTCTGCCTAACAAAACTAAATGAAGAAAACTTGATAACTTCTCTGGAGAGTATTGTTAAAACAAGTTTACTACTGATAATAAAGACAATATTTCCACTTCCAAAAACTCAATTATTTACTCATTTATAATTAAGATAAAAACCGAAAAATATCGAAGTTAGCTTAGATACTTTAATTCTATAAATTAAAACAAAGCGGATTTTAATAACTCTCGCCCCTTCATACGTTTACGATAAATAATAAAATTTGATTTTATAAAAACAGTTTGATCAATAAGATTTTTTGTAAACTTTGAATTACATACTCTAAAACTTAATCTCTAATAAAAACTTGTCATAAGCCGAAATGCTCTTCCAATATTGATTCGCAACACATGGCATTTTCGTGTTGCATATAGACTTCCTATAAAGCCGTTGGGAAGAAGGAGTTTATATTAAAATCAGGAACGAAAAATGAACCAACAACGTCAACTAAGCTGGAAAATAGCAGCCATTCTAGGTACGTCTTTCGGCTTTACTGCACACGCTGCAGAAATGGTCAGAATCGATAATGATACACTGCTACAACAAAGCCTCGTCGCGCAGTCAAAGAGTGTTGCCCCACTAGAATTAGGTTTTTCTGAAGTAAAACGGGTGGTATTGCCCAATGGGAAAACGAAAGTCCGCTATCAACAAACTCACTTAGGTTTACCCGTCTTTGATACCTCCGTTGTCGCCACCCTTTCCAAGAACCAACCCACTCAGGTATTTGGCTCAATGGCACAAGGGATCAGTGGAGACTTATCCAGCATCGCGCCAAAGCTGAATCAGGAACAAGCGATTGAAGCCGCTATTTCCTCTCACCGCACGTTTACTGTCGGCAAAAAGTCGATTGAAAACAAAAACGCGAAACTGATGGTGAGATTGGATGAGAACCAAGTCGCCCAAGTGGTGTATCTGGTCGATTTCTTTATCGCTTCCTCTTATCCAGAGCGCCCTTTTTACTTTATTGATGCCATGACTGGCGAAGTAATCCAAAAATGGAATGGTTTAAACCACGCTAAATCGTCTGGTACTGGCCCCGGTGGTAACCTCAAAACCACTCGATATGAATATGGCAGTGACTTCCCTAGCTTTCCCATCGACAAAACAGGCACGACTTGTAAGTTAGAAAACGATTCGGTTAAGACAGTCGATTTGAGGAACGGAACGTCCGGCAGCGCAGCCTACAGTTACAACTGTGCCGACGGCACCAACTACACCGATCACAAATACATTAACGGGGCTTACTCGCCTCTTAACGATGCGCACTATTTTGGTAATGTCGTATTCGATATGTATAAAGAGTGGATGAACACCTCGCCTTTAACTTTCCAGCTGACGATGCGAGTTCACTACAGCTCGAATTACGAGAATGCGTTTTGGAATGGTTCATCAATGACGTTTGGCGATGGTGGCAGCACCTTTTATCCGTTGGTCGATATTAACGTGAGTGCTCACGAAGTCAGCCACGGGTTCACAGAGCAGAACTCGGGGCTTGTTTACCGAAACATGTCGGGCGGTATGAATGAAGCCTTCTCCGATATTGCGGGCGAAGCGGCTGAATACTACTTGCGTGGTAATGTGGATTGGATTGTTGGTAGCGATATATTCAAATCGGAAGGTGGCTTGCGTTACTTTGATCAACCATCAAAAGATGGCCGCTCGATTGATCATGCCTCTGAATACTACGACGGTTTGAACGTCCACTTATCTAGCGGTGTTTATAACCGCGCCTTTTACCTTTTAGCGAACAAATCGGGTTGGGATGTGCGTAAGGGCTTCGAAATATTCACAGTCGCAAACCAACTGTATTGGACGGCAAACAGTACCTTTGATGCCGGTGCCTGTGGCGTAGCAAAAGCTGCAGCAGACATGGGCTATGTGGTTGCCGATGTTGAAGATGCTTTTAACACCGTAGGCGTGAATGCAAGCTGTGGTGTCACACCTCCAACTGGCAATGTATTAACGAAAGGTACACCGATTGCGAACCTAAGCGGAAACCAATCATCAGAGAGCTTCTACACCTTCACTGTAGATTCAGCATCAAACGTGACGGTTTCAATGTCTGGTGGTTCAGGTGATGCCGACCTTTACGTGAAATCGGGAAGCAAGCCAACGACATCGAGTTACGACTGTCGCCCTTATCGCGCTGGAAACAATGAGCAGTGCAGTGTGAGCGCTCAACCGGGCGTAACCTACCACGTGTTACTGCGCGGATACTCTAACTACTCAGGCCTAACATTGCGTTTAGATTGAGTTAGAGCGTACCGCTGAAGGCAACAACCCATAATGAAGCCTACTCACATGAGTAGGCTTCATTGCTTATTAAAAGGCTGGATTGTTCTATAGACTGAGACGACCTATTAAGACGCCAAATTGATCATGCCGAAAGCTTTAAGATCTCACTGGTAAACAGTTCTCTTAGCCATCGGTTTACGATGTCGTCGTTACGGTTGCTGTGCCAATACACACTCAATGATGGCTTGGTGTACTCGAACGGCAGATCTAACATCTTTATTTTTTCTTCATCGAAGTACGCTTTCGCCACGCTTTTGGGGAAGGTAGCAACCCAATTACTATTATAAATCGTGTCCGAAAAGTCAGCGATGGAATTGAGTTTTCTTGCCACTTTCCTCTCTGAAAATATTGGACTGTGGAACTCGGAGAGCTGGTTCACTCGGTAGTTATCATGCGTAAGCGTTACATGCTTTTCTGAAAGATATTGATCTAAGGTGACTTGTTCGTCGATGTTCGAGTGGTTTTGGCTACACACGATACACAACTCATCGCTCCATACCTCTTGGCTTAATAAGGTTGGATGTGCGCTGGTTAAGTCGACAACAAGGTCGATCTTTTTCTCTCGAATGTCGGTCGCCATGTCTTCTTTGATGTTCACGATTTCAATCACGCAGTCTGGTGCTTCTTTCTGAATCCTATCCAGAACTTGCGGCAGCGTCACACTGCTTGAAATACTCATCGCGGCAATTCTAAACGTATAACTGCACTCTTTAGGTTCAAAGTCGTGTGTTTCAGGCAACGAGTGAGAGACCAGTTTGTACGCTTGCTTGAAGATTGGGTATAAATCGTTAGCAACAGGCGTCGGTTCAAGCGTGTACGATTTTCTAACGAAGAGCAGATCTCGATATTCGTCTCTAAGCTGCTTCAAGTGAGCACTGAGACTAGGTTGAGAGATGTTGAGCCTTTCTGCTGCGTACGTCAGGTTTCCTTCTTCATATATCGCGATAAAGTAATAGATGAGGTTGAGGTTAAATCGTTTCATTCGAGCTCTTCAGGCAGTCACGTATTTAAATAAACGATAAAAATAATATCGTTTAAATGACTGTGAATTATCGCTTTCCATTCCCATACTTTAGTTAGGGTTATGACAGAACATTGTTAAAACGCCAAACTAAAATAACACGAACTAGTACATTAGTACTTAAAGAGCAAATACCAAAATACAGGTAACAGACTGGTTTTTATAAAGATATAGGTTTTCCTGATATCTAGTATAGGTGTGACGTTATATTAGAAGACGCTTGAGTTTGACATAATTCCTGGTTCCTAAATATACACATATAGAAATAGAGAATGATGAACCGATTTGTAAAACCGATAATAATCTCAGCAAGCCTAGTGACTTTATTTGGCTGCGTAGGTAGCAACGCAGTAACAGGTAAACTAATGGAGTTTAACGTGAAAGCCGTTGATAACCGTTACGCTCGTGGTGGCCTAAACATGTTACTTGCCCCTGCTTACGGTATTACCGTTGCTGCCGATTACATCGTGTTTAACTCACTGGAATTTTGGACGGGTAAGAACCCAATCAACAAGAAGCCACACATCTTCGATTCGAAGGTTGATACTTACATTGATGTTAATGACCAACTGGATGACAGCTTAACAGAAGCACCTATTGACCCATTGGCAAAGCATGTGATTGACCACAGTGAAATGAAAGTACTTAACCAAGACGAAATTGCAATTGAGCTAACCTACAACGACGGTACTCGCGCGACTCTAACGGGTCAACGTTTCGGTGATACAGTTCATTACTCTATTGATAACCAAGTGATTGCAAAAACAAACTTGGAAGAGATGCAGATGTACATGGCATCAGCTGAGCAGTCTTAAGCAACGTAGAATTCACTGCTCCCCCCAATCAATTCAGTTAGTCAGTACCTATAAAAAGAGAGGTTAGCTTAGTCGCTAACCTCTCTTTTTGTTTATCGTTCTCGCTTTCTCGCTTTCTTGCTTATGGCTTATGGCTTATGGCTTATGGAGAATAGCCACGACTAATAAGCAAAGTAAGGAGAAAAACGTTTCACATTCAACTGACGAGTCATGTTGCTTAGTTGCTCTTCTCGAATGTCTTGAAATTCATCCAATCGCTGGTAAATAGTGAAGTATCGATTAATATTGGCGACGTATTTTACAGGCTCTTGGCTAATGTTTTGTCTTGCGACCACTTCAACATGATTAAACCATTTGTTTGGATTGTAGCCTTGTTTAGCGGCAAGCACGCGCATTCGTCTGATCTTAGCTGGTCCAGCATTATAAGCGGCTAAGCTAAAATGAATCTTGTCGATATCCAAGATTTCAGGCAAATCAAAATATCGGTCATAGATAAAACGAAGATACTTGCTGCCTGCATGAATATTATTTTCTAAGTCGTAAACATTATCAATGTCGACATACCAATCTTTGGCGGTTTTTGGCATCACTTGCATAATACCGACCGCACCACGATGCGATATTTTTGAGTTATCCAAGCCTGATTCTTGAAAAGCCATAGCTAACAAAATAAACCAATCGATCTCGAACTTTTCTCCATAAACCATGAACAGCTTTTCTAGCTTATCCCGCTTTTCGTTTTGCATCGGATTAGAGGCTCTATTCATCCATGACGTACTTTCGAGATAACGATTGTCGATGACATTACCCAATAAGGTGCCCTGCTTTGAATCTTGCAAATATTGGTCGATTTTGGCTTTCAGTTGCGGGTTATTTTTACGTATAGCCCAAGCAATATCCGCATTGTGCCTAAAGGCGAGATCCTTATGAATTCGGATATCTTGTTCTAGGTTTCCCCATAGTTCAAGCTTGTGGCTATCCACAATGGTTGCGGTAATTTGGCCGCGTTTAATCAAGTCTAGCAATTCAAGATCTTGGAGGTTGTCACTTAACAAATGGATATAGATGGGTGCTAAACCGTTCTTCTCTAGCTGTTTATTAACAGTGCGAACACTGCTGATATAACTGGAATTCTGCTTTAACCAGACCTCTTTACCCTGTAACTGGGTGATGTCGTTAATCAAAGGTGTAGAACGGCTTGTCACTAACCATTCATCAATGTCGCTACGAATCGGAATACTGAAATCGACCAATTGCTCTCGCTCTTTTGTGACGGTTAAGTTCGCCACCGCAATATCGCCTCGGCCTTGATTTAAGGCACTCAGCAGTTCACTTCGTTCAACCGGAATAACCTTAACGCGTAGTAAAGGGTCACGCAGTTTTAGCTCTTGATCAAAGTAATAAATCTGCTCAGCAAGAATCCCTTTCGGCTTACCATTTTCAATATGATAGAAGCCCATATCACCAGAGACTAAAACACGCACAACGCCTTTTTCACGCAACGCTGAGAAGTCCCCCACATAGGATTCGAGCGCGTTGTCAGGTACTTCTAAACCGAAAGCGGACTTCGAAATAATAGAGAGAAAAATCAGTGTTTTTGATAAGCATGAAGCGCCATTAAAATTCGTCATATTCAGTATTCCTGATGCGTTTAAGCCAAACCCTCAATGGTGCTAAGTGTTACATGGGAGCTATCGTGTTAGAACCGATTCAACGTAAAGGAATTTCTTAACGTTGTTCGATTGCAATCTACGTTGTTGGACAGAGTACGTTGGTGTGTAAAGTGCGTTTGATGTTCAGAGCAATCTGGTAAGCGTTATGGATCGTTTAGGCGCTGCTTTGATTGGTTACTTTTTATCAAGGGAGGCGAATTATACCGAAAAACACCAAGTCCGAAATAACGCAGTGGCTATAGTAGATATAGGGTGTACCTATAGATCTCCCCCCTCTAAAACCTCCATCAGAAGTCATTCTTCACGATCCCTAATCCCCCACCAATAGACCACACATCACTAGGCTAGTTAATAATTTCGTCATTAAATTATTGATTGGTTTATAAATTTACATATATCAAGTCGTCACACACTTAATATTTTATAAATTATTTAAATTGAGATCCTGTGCTGCACAACGAAATAAAATTAAGCTGTCTAACTTTTAAACACATTCACGTTACTGATAGGTTAATCCTTATAGGGCAAATGCTCTATTAATGATAAAAACTAAAATAAGGATTATTTATGAGACCATCTTTTTCTATCAGTATGGTACTTGCAACGACAGTGGTTGGCTTTCAGTCCTATGCAAACAATATCGACACGACAGACGCACTCTCTCTTTCAGAGAACTCCTCAGCACAAAAGCAATCTTTGGCGTTGCAAATCAGTACCCGCTACTCTGATCTTGAGCTTTCTTTAAAAGACCAGATAACAGAAAAACAGCTGTCTACACCGATAGACAAGCTTAGCTCAGACAAGCCCTACTCCGCGTTTTCAAGCAAAATGCAGAAAGCCGATCTTGGTTATCGCACGATGAAAGGGATCAACGACTTCAGTGACTCTGTGTTAGAAATTCGCATGGCTGATGAAGCGATGATTGAAGCTTGGAAAAACGGTGAGAGCCCGCTGTTTGCTTTCGAACCATCAGGCGATGATTCAAACTGGCAATACATCGAAGCTTATGATGTGTATGGGCAAGTTCACGAACTAGACGTTTACCAAACACCAGACGTTCCTGTGTTTGTTATTGATAGTAACGGCGCAGAAGAACTCAAAGCAGGCCTAATGGCGATGCAGACTGAGATGAACAAACTGGGTACTGAAACTCAAATCAATGCCAACAGTGATAAAATCAGCGCCCACAAGTCTCAAAAACAGCCTTTAATGAATAAAGTTCGTCGCTCTATTTCAGAATCTGAACCTGAAGAACTGAACACCACCCAATTGTCTAAGATTCGTTTGGCCATTGATAGAGAACCGTGGATCTCTGGCAAAGCTGAAATCTACGCTATTGTCACTGGGGTTAATGCAAGCCGTATAGAACCACAGATCGACCTGGTTGAGATGCCTTATCTGGATTACGACAAACAGACATACTACCCAAATCAAACGGTAATCTTCTGGCCTCGCTACCGTTGGGGCGCAGCAGATATGATTTTGATGGAGCACGATGACGGCACCGATTATAAAGCGCTAGCCAAACTGCTAGTTGAAGCCGCAGAAGAGATATTGAAGATGATTCCAGATCCTGAAGTTCAGGGGTATGCGATCATTCCTCAAATCACAGGTAAGATCATTGATGTGATTCCTGAAAGCGTATTAGTGAATGATGATGACTTCGTAGACGTGTATTACACCTTAATGCAAAACACTCCTTATGTTGATCGCCCGGGTGCTGGCGGTAATGCGGTTGCTTCGTTCACCCCTGTTACGATTTCACCGACAGAGTAAATCGATCCTTGTTTAGTTAGGGCTTAATCACACAAGCCCTAACTCTTCATTATCAAAGGTGGCTAAAACATAAGAGACGTACTGAGAAGCTGGTTACAGGGAGTAATCAAACACAATGATATCGTCTAGAAGCGGACGAAACACATCTTTCAGCGCATCATGCTCTGGGTGTGGAAGGTAGTTCTGACGGCCTTCTTCATCAGCGAACGTCATTAGCACCGAATGGGTATAACCTTGGTTCTTGTTTTCTGGGCTGTCGTTTAGCCCCCACTCGACTGAAGTTACGCCTTCAACCTTACTTGGCATCGCTTCAAACAGTCGTTTCAGTTTCTCTATTTCAGATTCTTCTGCATCTTCTTTAAACTTAATCAGCAAAATATGACGAATCATTCCCGTTTCTTTTCGATTCATTGCTAGTCCTTTTCGAGTCTTTGTTTACTGGTGTGTCATTCGAGCACACACCCAGTCGCAAGTTAACGTTAATAGAAAAACAAAATGCCACAGGTTACAGATACTGCCAAGGCTAGATGGCTGAATTTTATAAAAGACTCTAAAACGAAAAACGCTGTACCCGAAGGCACAGCATTTCTCATGACAATGGTAAGCACACTTTAAACGTTAATCACGACGACCTGTAAGTTGGATCGGTTGGTTTTGATCAACATTCTTTTGGAATTGGATTCCACCATTAGAAGCTTCATTTCGTCCTTCCAGTACTGGCTCAGATTCAACACGCTCAGCCTTTACTTGATTACCTTCACTTCTCGTCATATCGAGAGTACTCGCATAAGTACCGTCAGCCGCGAAAGCTGTGTTCATTGATAGAGCCATCAATCCCAGTGCGATTAACTTGTTCATACATCACCTCGTTGTATTTTTAATTCTTTGTTCGTTTGGTATCTGTGTTTTTGTTGGAGTAACTTTAACAATCGAACATGGACCATTCGAGGAAAAGCAAGATTTACCAAATGGAAAATCAAGGGATTAGCGAAGTTCTGACGCTGTGCTGTCTTAAAAGTTTGGCATTACCACTATGATATTGAGGTCACATAATTTCTGCCTATTAAGGACCGATTTGGAGAGCCTGTGGACCTCAATCTAGATATTCAAAATATCCTTGTTATAAAGCGAATGTATGAACTGCGTAATGTTAGCTTAGTGGCGGAGTCATTAGGTAAAACGCCGGGAGCGATCAGTAAAAACCTAGCCAAGCTCAAAGCCCAACTCGGTGATCCTTTGTTCATTCAATCTAAGCAAGGGTTTGAACCCACAACATTTGTTGAAAGTAATATCGGTAATTTTGAACAAATACTCAGTAGCATCGAGTCCATAAAACACCAAGAGTTTTCCCCAGAGTCCTACCAAGGCGACATAAAGATCTACGCGAATACGCTATTTTGGGAGCGCTTTGGCTCGAAACTCTACTTTGCTTTGAGTAAACAAGCGCCGCACGCAAACTATTCATTTGTTCGATGGGGAAGCAATGTTAAGAACCGATTGATTGACGGCGAAGAATCAATCGCGGTTCACTACTTTGATGAAACTATGCCGCAGTCGATTTCTCAAATGGAGTTCGGAAAAGAAAAAGTGGTGTTCTTTGTAAGGGATGCTCACCCAGCGCAAGAGTTCGCGTCACTGGCAAATTTTCCAACGGTTCTATTTAAAACCCCAGGGTGGAATGACAACAAGTACCCGATCCTTGAGCGCCTGAGAAACATCGGGTTTGATGTAACTCCGAAAGTAGAAGTCGACCACCCTGCGATGATTCACGATGTAGTCCTCAAGTCTGACTATTACGGCATCACACTCAGTGGCAGCGTACCAGAGGGCTGTCGCAGTATTGACCTGCCTGAGAAACTGCTCATTGATGTGAGCTATGTGATGAGCTGCCGCCGTTCGCAACAAGATGCACCGTTAAATCAGTGGTTATTACGCATACTGAAAGCGACCCTGAAAAACAAACAAGCGTAGTTTAAGCCCTAATGGACTAGCGATTTTAAGGTCCAAAAGAAAAGGCTCCCGAGGGAGCCTTTGAGTATATTTCTAGTGACTATTCGCTTATGTTTTTATTCTAAAATGCTTCTTCGAGCGTTTGTTCATTCTTTTTTCCTGCTTGTTTCTCGCTTATTTCTACCTCTTTCAAGCGCGCAGTAAAGTGTCTTAACACTGGCGGTTCATAGGTAAAGTCGAGCCCTTTCACTTTGCTTGCGTTCTCTTTCACTTTTTCGAACGCTTCAATAATGAAATCCATATGGGTTTGCGTATAAGTGGCACGTGGAATGGTTAAGCGTAATAATTCTGCAGGACATGGATGTTGCTCGCCCGTTGCAGGGTCACGACCTTGCAGTAAAGAACCAATTTCAACCGCTCTAATACCTGCCACTTTATACAGTTCACACGCCAAAGCATGCGCCGGGAATTGGCCTGCTGGAATATGAGGAAGCAGTTTACCCGCATCGACAAACGCTGCATGACCGCCTGCTTGTTGGCACACGATACCTATAGCTTCTAAGCCATCGACTAAGTACTGAACCTGACCAATACGATATTCCAACCAGTCTTGACGCATGCCGTCATAAAGGCCAACCGCAAGGCGTTCCATTGCGCCACCCTCTAAGCCACCATAGGTTGGGAAACCTTCTTGTACGACGCACAGTGTTCGACATTCTGTGTATACACCCATGAAAGAGTCGTCTTTAAAGCACAACAAACCGCCCATTTGTACCATCGCGTCTTTCTTGGCAGACATGGCTAAACCATCCGCGTATTTGTAAGACTCACGAGTGATTTGTTCGATAGTCCAATCTTGATAACCGGCTTCTCGTTGCTGAATGAAGTAAGCATTTTCAGCGTAGCGTGCCGAGTCCATGATCACAGGAATATCGTACTTCTGAGCGATTTCATAAACGGCTTTTAGGTTGGCGATAGACACTGGCTGTCCACCAGCAGAGTTACAAGTAATGGTGCTCACAATGTAAGGAACATTTGCCACTCCCGCTTCTAAGATCGCTTCTTCCAGCTTCACCACATCGAAGTTGCCTTTGAAATCTGCGTTCACTGAGGTATCAAACGCTTCTTTGGTATAAACGTTTTTCGCCACACAGCAATTCACTTGAGTGTGACCTTGTGTTGTATCGAAGAAGTAGTTCGATAAAGCGACCATTTTGCTGCGGTCGAGTCCCTTTTCCATTTCGCGCTTCTTAATCAAAACAGGAATGTAAATCTGCTCTGCGCCACGCCCTTGGTGAGTAGGAATAGTCAGCTCATAACCAAAGATATCTTTCACCGCATTCGACAGTGCGTAGTAACTGCGACTGCCACTATAAGCTTCATCACCCATTAGCATCGCGGCTTGCATACGCTGAGTAATAGATCCTGTTCCACTGTCTGTCAGTAGGTCAATAAACACATCATCGCTGTCGAGCAAGAATGGGTTCATACCCGCTTCGACAATGGCTTGCTCACGATAAGCGCGAGTCGTTCTTTTTACTGGCTCTACAACGCGAATACGAAACGGTTCTGGTAGATGTTTGAAGTTTTCCATAATAATACCTTTCAGTACACTCCGATCAGGTCGAAATATAATTTCTTTAGATGTCACGAATCCTCACCATTAAATTAATCGGTCCGTATGAAGACACACGAAGAATTAACAGTGAAAATAAACAAGTTAAATAATGACTTATTAATCAAACCTAAACAGACGCTAAGATAATTAACAAAAACGACAAAACAACGAACACCCTGTACGGAATAATAAGTGCGACATTCATGTGTTCAAAGGTTATCAAAGCTGCTGATAGGTAAACAAAGCACGCTGCTTTGCTGGCGCGTGACGCCTAGAGGGTACTACTCTGAAGAAAGGTGGAACGAGAGCTGATGATCTAAAGTATACCAAGCTAACAGGGTTAGCCATGTTGTTGATTGCCATTTCAGATACATGTTCACAATATATCCCTACGTTGAAATCAAGATGATCCGAAATTTAAATATAGTGCAATTGTTTTATAAATAAAGCTTAGAAAAGTATAAATGTGATCAATATTTAGAATGGTGATTAAAGATGATAGCGTGTTATATAAAATGTGATTAGCATCAGTTTATATACTATTAAACTAGTTCAAAGAGAGAGCTAATAATTGCGGCTACTTTTTAAATTCAATGATCTCTAACAAAGGACAAAGGTAGCTATTTCTATAAAGGTCATCTTCTAAAAATCCGAGCTCTAAAACTCTCCGCTCTAACTAAATAAGATAAGCTTTAAAAATTAAGATTCTGATGAGGCTCAAACCTCACCAGAACCGTATTGCAAACGCAGTCATAGATTACTTTTTCTTCACGACTTGCTTGATGGCCATTTCAGCCAATTTTGGGGTCGCTGCTTTCAATGCACTAGGGGCAACCTTCTTACCCGCATTGACCGCTTTATTCAGTTGGCCTTTAACCGATGTGCCTCTTTTCATGGCTTCCAAACGTTGGCGATTTCTCTGAACGTTGTTTGCATCAGCAATACGCTCAATCAACGTCTGCCTTAAAGTATCTAAACCAAACTGTACCTTTTCTGGCGCAATCGCCAGCGGTAATGCAATATCGGGTTGTAGCAGTGTTTGATTGTATTCGAGCGCTTGAGCAATGATCTTCGCTTTGGCCGATGTTGGATTCTCTAAGTCATACGGCGGTTTCCACTCGTCTACAGGCTTTAATCGGTCTACCTGATTGACAACCGAGACAACTATCGGCTTCTTACGTGAGATATTCTTAGGATCATCATAGAAAGCGTCAAACCTATCTTTCAACTGCTTATCCAACTCACGTGCAGACTGATTGGCTTTTAGTACCCATAGCACCACATCGGCTTGGGTCATCTCTTTCAACATTAAGGCTTCAGTTTTAGGGTTGCCATCAAGCCCTTGAAGCTCAACAACGCGAACATCATTGTCGTCGACAAACGCGTTGTATACCGTTGAAGTGTCGGTTGATGGCAGTACATCGACTTCAGCAACCAACTCTTGCTTGAGTGCATTGATAAGTGAAGATTTACCAGAACTGGTTTGCCCCACCAACACGATTCGCACAGGCTCTAACTCAGGAGCAAAGCGTTTCTCATCGGTTTCAGACACATCCGACGCCCTTAGAGCTTCGTCTTCAATGCTGAACCGTCCGCTGTAGAGATCAATCGCAACCGCAGCGACTTCATCTAACAAGGCTTGTTTAGCGGCGTATTGCATGTCATCAACCACACCTCTTGTCATCGATGCCGTCGCCTGTTCTCGACCCAAATCGGAAATCACTTTTAGCGGATTCAAATATAGGTTTTTAAGATGGTTGCCCCAAATAGCCGCTTTGAAGATCTTCTGACCTAGCTCGCCGTATTTATCATAAGCTTCATAGCCCGCTTTGATGTAGGAAACCTTAAGATACTCAATGCCGGGTATATGCTCTCGCACTACCAACTTGTAACGTCGACTTACTTCTTCGAACAGTTTTAGCCCTTCAGGAATCGAAAAATCGAGCGATTTCTTATCAAACTTTTTCGCAACGAATTCAAGTACCTCTAAACCGGTTTGGTCTAGGTTGCCCCACTCTATGTCGACCATTAATTGTTGGCGTACATGATGTTTTGAATCATTCCAGATCGACAGTTCTTTTTGAGACCAATCAGTCGAAGCCTTAACCAATGCATCGTTGATATCAGCTTTTTTATGTTGTGATTCAGCTTCAGCAATATCCTCGCCAAGGTCATCGCTCTCTTTATTTGGGAAGGGCTCCGTACTTGAAGATCGGCTTGAAGAATCGCGTGAAGAACGACTAGAAATGTATAAAGGAATGGTAAATACCAATGTACTCACGGCAATGGCAATCGACATTTCCAACAGATAGCCGTATTTGACGGCCAAAAACAGGCCAAAGCCCATCATGATGAGGCTTGGGAAGATCGCCGAAATCAGAGCAATACCCCAGCGGCCACTCGATAGCACCGCCAGTAATCGAAATAAGTTTCTAATTTTCTTCATAGCCCGACGCCGCCTTACCTTTTTTCAGGGATTCTTTGTAGATCTTCTGCATCTCTTGTTCAGACACTTCTTCGCCTTTGTTCTTATGATAGAAGTAAAAGCAGGCCGCGCGACCTAAACCATAAGAGGTGCCGAAACTCATTGCCGCAGCAGCAACCGCGCCGACCGTTTGACCATAAACGGGAATCAGCTTTATCAACTGTCGAGTACCCAGTTTCATTCCATATTGCACAGCAAAGCTGCTTCCCAGAGTACCTATCAACTCACTAAAGACTCTCTTGTTCCATTCAACACCATATTGGTTTGCCAAGCTATGAAGCATTTTGGCTTGAATCGCAGGTACCGATACCAAGCCAACACCCGGAATCAAATCACTCGCAGCTGCACTTCCTGCGTACCAGAGCACTTCGTTTTCTACTTGGTCAAAGTTGGCTTCTTCTTGCGTAGCGTGTTCTTTGTCTTGCACCATCATGCCTATAACAGGAAGTATGCTGGTCAAGCGATCTAACAAGAATTCGAGGTTATAGACATCACCATTATCGGTTTCAAAATCGACCGCTACCGATTCAAACCCTTTACCCCAAACCTTTTCTACTTGGTTGGTGTTGAACTGAATTTGCCTTGCTCGATCTGTTTCACTGGAAGACAACACAGCGGTATGAACAAGCAGCAAGTGTTTAATCTTCTTCTGTTTCTTAATCTGTTTTAGAGCAGCAAGCACGGCGGATTGTTCAGGCTCGTCGGCTTTCATCACCACAACGAGCGCATTACCTGCCTGACCAATCTCTTCCAGATCTTCTTTCGCATCATAATTCGCTTCACTTAGACCTCTGGTATCGAGAAAGCGCATCACGGGTTTGTCTTGCGGAAACTCATATGACATCGCCGTCATGGTACACGGAGCAAATCCATTGCCGACTTCAACAGAAGAGTCACCAGTAACCGCTTGAATAAACGATGACTTGCCCGCGCCCGTTTTGCCCAACAGCCACAATGTAGGAAGATGCTTACGCTGATATTCATGGGCCTGAGTCAAGTCTGGGTTCTTGCTCGGATTAATGAAGTCTTTTATTTGATCAAACATGTTTAGAGTAACGCTCACTTGATGTTGAGATTCGGGTTGATGACAAAGCAATACTGACTTATATAACCACAAATCATATTAAACTTATGTTTGTTCAGTCGCACAGGTTTACAATGCCTAAACGCTTGTTTTTATTTGCGCACTCATTTTTATAGACGCTTTTTTATACGTACGGGTATTATCGTATTGATTCACGTACCTAACGAACATCAACAAACACAGAGAGCTCAAAGAGAAGTATGGAACAAATTTATTTAGCTGGCGGTTGCTTGTGGGGCGTACAAGAATTTATTAAGTACGTTCCTGGCGTTATCAGCACAGAAGCAGGTCGTGCCAATGGAAGTTCTCAGATAAAGGATAACCGAAGCAAACCAAGCAAATACGATGGCTACGCAGAATGTGTACAAATTGAGTTTGACCCAAGCCTCACTTCAGTAACCACGCTAATGGGCCACCTCTTTGAGATCATTGACCCGTACAGTGTGAATAAACAAGGTATCGATGTCGGAGAGAAATACCGAACTGGCGTATACAGCACTAATGCCGAACACTTAACAGAAGCTAAGTGTTATATCGCCGCGCGAGATGATGCCGACCGTATTGCTGTTGAGGTGTTGCCATTGACCAATTATGTTGCCAGCGACAACATCCATCAGCATCACTTAAGCCACTTCCCTGAAGATCATCACTTATGTCATATCCCTTGGGATCTGCTGCATAAATACAAACCTTAGGCTCAAGTACCTATCGATGGCTCGATTTCACCATCAAATCAAAAATGAAATAAAGTTCCCCAATACGACACACCAATAGTGAAAACTTGAAAACCAGTAATAAGTACTGACAGCCGTTCGGGAAAATGGAATGCTTTTAACACACCGATTACATTTTCCCCGTCCATTAAAAAGGTGTCATTATGAAGAAATACGTTCCAATCTTAATTGCTCTTAGTACGGTATCTTCTATGAGCTATGCGGCCACCAGCGAAGATGCTGTTGACTACTTACAAATGCGTAAAGGCGTGGCTTACCAAGTAAACCACTCAAAACCCTTTACCGGTCAATTTGAAGAGAAGTTCGATAACGGCCAAGTCGCGACCCAAGCTCAATTTTCTGACGGCCTAGAACTGGGTCAAGAAACCAACTGGTATCCGAACGGCCAAGTTGCTTCTAAAGTGAATTACGTTAAAGGTGAATTACAAGGCAAAGCAGAAACCTGGTATCCCAACGGCCAGAAGAAAGCCGAGCTCAACTATAAAGACAATGAGCTGTCAGGTGTTGCTTCTCGATGGTATCCAAATGGCGAACAAAGCCTGACCGCTGAATACAGCGACGGACAAAAAGATGGTCTGGTAACGGACTATTACCCTAACGGCAATAAGGCAAGCCAAGCGAAATTCGATGAAGGCGAAGTGGCGAATGGAAAACTAACGCGCTGGAACCTTAACGGAGACAAGGTTGAAGAACTGACCTTTAAAGACCACAAAATCACGTCTAAACAAGTTTGGATGCCGACAGAAAGCTAAATACAAACGGATGAGTGCTCGTGTGACAAAGCACAAGTACTCATCTTCTTTAATCTCAGGTAAGCACCGCATTCTCCATTAACAAGATCTATCGACCTCATCTCCGCCCCCTTCTTCTTCCGGTTCCTTTTACGCTCTAAATAATCACTAATAACAAAACAATCATCAATAGTCATTGAAATAATAAATATTTAACTTGTTAATAATCATTTTATAAAATACTGTTAGCAAACGTTTCCGTTGCGAGTCAGATCTCAATTATCGACCCGTATGCTATCTACACGCAAATAAGAGAAACACGATTATAAATACGTTGTTGAGTCATTTTGTTTTGCTTTGGTGCCCGCCTATGAAAATTAAAACCTCCCTTCTGAGCCTTACTTGCTTGTCGATTATTTCGTTATTGGTTGTTGTGTCATTCACAGAACTGGCCAATCTAAAACTGATCAAACTTGAGAAAACGCTGATCAAAGTAAAGTCACTCGAAGTCTCTATGCTTCAGCTCAATCGAACAGAGTTAGAGTTTCTAATAAGCCACGATAAAACGCTCAAGTCGGTATTTGTCCAAGAGTACTCTCACTTTCAACAACTGATGGGCAGTTTCTCTGTCTTGCTTAAAGAGTCTGATATCGCAGTCCCAGAGTTAGAAAAGCTGACACTTGAAGTAAAGCAATACAACAAAGATTTTTCGTTAATGGTCGATGCCATCGACCGCAACCCAGCCAAGGTCGCTGAACTCAAATCAGAAATGAAAATGCTGTTTGAAGATATCATCTCTATATTCATCAACGTTGAAGGCAGATTAGAACAGCAAGTCGAATCGATTCAGCAAACCATTACGACCTTCATTGTAAGCTCCATTATTACCGTCGCTGCATTATTAATGCTGCTATCTTTCGGCATCTCATCTCGCATAGCAAAGAAAATAGCCTCGTTGAACTCGTCCATGATGCTCGTCGCTCAACAACGCGACTTTACCGTAAGAGCCGAAGACAAGGGATCGGACGAGATTGCCGATATCGCAAAGGCATTTAATACAGTCCTCACCGATATTCGTCAGCTTGTCGGCCAAGTTCAGGGCTCTATTAAAGAGCTCGGCAATATTTCGAACCAGCTACAACACGACGGAATGGAAGTTGAGAGCGCTTTAAACAAACAGCAGCAACAAACTGAGAATATTGCGACCGCGATAAACCAGATGGGCAGCAATATTGAAAACGTTGCGACCAACAGCGAAAACGCCTCATCCAACGCACAAACCAGTTTCGCTACGGCGAACGAAGGTCTAAATGATGTGGCATTCACCAGAGACACCATCAATACCCTTTCGGCTGATCTTGTCAGTGCCACTGAAGAAGTAAATCGCCTTTCTGTTCACTCAGAGAAGATTAATACCGTGTTGGAGGTGATTAAAGACATCGCAGAACAAACCAACCTACTTGCTCTTAATGCAGCAATCGAGGCAGCTCGTGCGGGAGAACAAGGCCGTGGCTTCGCGGTGGTCGCAGATGAAGTGAGAACCTTGGCTGGCCGAACACAACTTTCAACCGAAGAGATCTCAACGATAATCCAAGGCGTTCAAGACCAAACACAAATGGTCGTAAATACAATTCAAAGTTGTTGTGAGAAAGGCAACCGCAGTGTCGACTCTTGTGAGAATGCGCATTCAAGAATCTCTTCGGTCATCATGGATATGGAAACCATTCTAAATAACAGTTTGGAAGTGGCGAATGCAATGAAAGAACAAAGCGCTGTTACCTCAGAGATCATTGGAAACGTGAGTACAATTAAGCAGCTAACACTAACCAGTGTAACGGGAGCGTCAAAAAACGCAGCTTCTGCAACGTCTGTGGTCGAACAAACCGACTCATTAGAACGTGCGGTGATTGACCTAAAAACCTAAATCGACTCTCATTGGTTTATTTCTTATAATGGATTAACTTAAATATAGAGTTATGCAAATAGGAAAAGTTGAAGGACAAAACGCATGCTAAATGCGTGCGTTTAAATAACGATGCTGCATATTAAGCTAACTTAGCTCTTGTAGATGACTTACCGAAGCTTGGCGTGCTTTATCACCGTTGCCCTCCATGATCGCTTCATAGTGAGAAAAGATTCGTGACTACATTAAATGAACAACTAGCAAACCTAAAAGTAATCCCTGTAATCGCGATCAACCGTGCTGAAGACGCAATCCCTCTAGGGAAAGCACTTGTTGAAAACGGCATGCCATGTGCAGAGATCACGCTACGCACAGAGTGTGCAATCCAAGCAATTCGTATCATGCGTAAAGAGTTCCCAGACATGCTAATCGGTTCTGGAACTGTACTGACTAACGAGCAAGTTGACGCCTCTATCGAAGCTGGTGTTGATTTCATTGTGAGTCCAGGCTTTAACCCACGTACCGTTCAATACTGTATCGACAAAGATGTTGCAATCGTACCGGGTGTTAACAATCCAAGCCTAGTTGAACAGGCAATGGAAATGGGCCTTCGCACTTTAAAATTCTTCCCTGCCGAACCTTCAGGCGGGACAGCTATGCTTAAAGCACTAACGGCTGTTTACCCAGTAAAATTCATGCCAACTGGCGGCGTAAGTTTGAAGAATGTAGATGAATACCTATCTATCCCTTCTGTACTTGCGTGTGGCGGAACTTGGATGGTTCCAACTAATCTTATTGATGAAGGAAGATGGAACGAACTCGGAAAGCTTGTTCGTGACGCTGTTGAATTCGTAAGTAAATAATTAAGCGGCCTAACCTTCTGGCATTTTAATGTAATTAATATTTAAGATATAAAGCGATCGCTAAGATCGCTTTTTAATACTTGTAGAACTAACAATAGCCGCTGATTCACACTCTCAACTCTTCAATAAACTTTCAACTCCAACCCTTTCCAATGGTTTGATCTCTTTCTCTGATTGTTTCTGTTACTTTGAATGACAACACAAACACAACAGACAATTATAATGAAAAAAACATCACTATTACTTGCTTCCATTGCTCTGGCACTTTCTGGTGTCGCACAAGCTGACCAGTTAGAAGACATTCAAAAATCAGGCACTCTTCGTGTGGGCACCACTGGCGACTACAAGCCCTTCTCTTACTTCGACGGCAAAACCTACTCTGGCTACGATATCGATGTTGCACAGCACATTGCAGAACAGCTAGGTGTCGAATTACAGATTGTTCGTACCACATGGAAAGATCTACTGAGCGACCTAGATGACGATAAGTACGACATCGCGATGGGTGGTATTACACGCAAAATGCAACGCCAGTTAAACGCAGAACAAACTCAAGGTTATATGACCTTTGGTAAGTGTTTCTTGGTTGCGAAAGGCACAGCAGAACAGTACGACAGCATCGAGAAAGTAAATTTGTCTTCGGTTCGTGTAGGTGTAAATATTGGCGGTACCAACGAGATATTTGCCGACGCTAACTTGCAGAACGCAAACTTCACACGTTACGAGAATAACCTAGACGTTCCGCAAGCCGTTGCGGAAGGCAAAGTAGATGTCATGGTGACAGAAACCCCTGAAGGTCTGTTCTATCAAGTAACGGATGAGCGCCTTGAGGCAGCTCGCTGTGAAACACCGTTTACCAACAGCCAATTCGGTTATCTGATTCCAAAAGGCGAACAGCGCCTATTGAACACGGTAAATTTCATTATGGATGAGATGAAATTGAAAGGCGTGGAAGAAGAGTTTCTGATCCACAACTCTCTTAAGTAACGTCTTTTCAATTTATACAGTGACAAAAATTAGGCCAGCATTGCTGGCCTATTTCGTATTGGTTTAATGCTTCACGTTAACCGTGAGTAATCACGTTCTGCTGTACTAATGCATCCAGAATATCCGAAGGCATAGTGCCACTTAAGGTTAGTTGTGGCGCAAGGTCTTCAACCACAATCACCTGCTCCGTTGTACCTACACCATCAGGGTTGATCGTAAGCTCAATATCATCCCCGTCCACTTTCGCGTCTATCTGCTGCAGTAACGCTGTCATGTCTGGTGAAGTATTCTTCAACTCTGGCAATACTTCTCTTAGGTCGATCTGGTCTCCTTCAGACAGGCTGAAATCAGTGATGGTGTCTTCAACGCCATCTTCGATATTCAGCCATACGAACGAATCCATACCAGCGCCACCAGTCAGGATGTCTGAGCCTCCACCGCCAATCAGGGTGTCGTTACCATCACCGCCAACAAGCGTATCGTCACCCGCTCCACCTACAAGTCGGTCATTTCCTGACCCGCCAGTGAGGTTGGTATCAAAGTCACTCGCTAAAAGTTGCACATCGTCTGTTTCAGAAGACAGATCGAGATCGAGTGGGTTCGCAACTATATTGAGGTTTAGATCAATGTTTTGAGATATCGCAATATCGTTATTGTCCGTTTCCTCAGATACCGCCTCAACCTTCAACGTGTAGTTACCAGGAGTTAACGGCTTACCAGCTGATGGTTGCTCGACGAGTCTGAGACTATCAATCGCATCAGCCGTCGCTATCCAAGTGTCACCTACTAGCGAAACCGTACCCGCATCACTGGCCACATTAACACCATCCGGAACATCACTGATCTTCAACGTTAACTCTTCAGTAATATCCGTCAATGCAGCAACAATTCCGACTAAAGCGACTCCACTATTAGCGACCACTGATGAGCTGGTAGTAATGTTTCTCACGTAGTTAAATGTCGGGTCGATAGACAAGGTTGGCGCATTCGCCACAGGTGTCACTGCAATATCATAGATCACAGGTGTCGTTTCTATTGCGATACCAGAAGGGTTTCCGCTGTCTTTAGCGATGACTTCTAATCCAATACTATTGGTTGGAGATAAACTCGCATCGAGGTAGACACCACTTGGACTGGTTGGCGTATCAATTAGAGCATTCAAATCGTTAAGAGTACCGACTAAGATGACTGAACCCGTGTTGTTGCCGTTAACCATCACCGTCGTCCCTGCTGGGAGAGCTACATTCAATATGCCGTAATCCACCGTCAGCGTGACTGTCATTAAGTCATCAGAGAATGCATCTACATAATCAGGGTCACTGACATTGATGCCACTCAACAACTGACCGGCGTCTTCATCAATCAAATCGGTGACGTTGTCACCACTTACAATAGGCGTATCGTTAACGCCTTGCACTACAACGCTGATTTCTGCTGTATCCGTTAGGAAGTCATCAGCCCCGTTGGTTGTGCCATTGTCTTCTACTGTGTAAGTGAATTTAACGTCGCCATTGTAATCATCGGCTGCTGTGAATACCCAATATGGGCCATTGATCGAGTTGTCATCCGCACCACCGACATTTTCGAACTTCTGAATCTGTCCCTGACCTTGGTCGATAACGACTCCAGTCACTGTAACAACATCCCCCTCAGGATCAGTTGTCGCTGCAATCAGGTCTTCAGCTTTGATGATCAATTGGCCTTCTTCAAGCATGGTACCCAAGTCAACATTGGTTGCCACTGGCTGATCATTCACTTCAGTTACAACAACGCTTATTTCAGCGGTATCCGTTAAGAAGTCATCAACGCCGTTGGTTGTGCCATTGTCTTCTACGGTATAAGTGAACTTAACGTTGCCATTGTAATCATCAGCGGCAGTGAATACCCAATATGGACCGTTTATCGAGTTGTCGTCAGAACCACCGACGTTTTCAAACTTCTGAAGCTGCCCCTGACCTTCATCGATAACAACTCCAGTCACAGTGATCGCATCGCCTTCAGGGTCTGTCGTTGCAGAAACTAGGTCTTCAGCTTTGATGATCAACTGACCTTCTTCTGGCATGGTGCCCAAGTCAACATTGGTTGCTACTGGTTGGTCATTGACTTCTGTTACTACAAGACTTATTTCAGCAGTGTCTGTTAAGAAGTCATCCACGCCGTTGGTTGTACCATCATCGATAATGCTGTAATCGAGTTTAACGTCACCGTTAAAATCATCAGCAGCCGTAAATATCCAGAATGGGCCCGTAATCGCAGCGTTGTCAGCACCACCAGCGTTTTCAAAGCGCTGTAATTGACCTTGGCCTTGAGTAAGGGTCACACCCGTGACCGTGAGGTTATGGTTTTCAAGATCTGAGCTTGCTGCAATTAAGTCACCTTCAACGATAACAAGCTGTCCTTCCTCTGCAATCGAGCCTAGATCAACGTTGTTTGCCACAGGAGCGTCATTCACTTCCGTCACCTTAATGGTGAAGGTAGCTTCATTGCTTTGAGCGGTATTCGGGTCACCCGCGTCAATCAGACCGTTATTACCACCGTCATCGAGCGTTGCATTGATCGTGACTAAACCACTCTGGTTGAGATAGTTCTGATCTGGGTCTGGTTTGAAAGTAACAGCCCCATTCACCAACGCGGTATTGATATCGGCTTCTTTACCAGTAATCACCAATGAGCCGTCAGGCTGCAATACAAACGTTACGTCAGGTGAGCTGGTAAACTCAAACACACCTTGCGCTCCCGGCAGTGTTTGATCCACTTGCAACGTAAGAACATACGGCGCATCTGGATTATCAAAATTAGCGTCAACGTCGTAAATACTAAAGTTGTCGATGGCAACACTGATGTCTTCAGATGTTTCAATATTCGTTACGTTTACAAAGATCGGTTGATCGTTGATAGGATCAATCACCAAATCAACATCGAAGGTCGTTGGAGTCCCCAAGTATTCCGTGTTATCAGCATCAGTATCAACAGAGCGAACAGTAATCTGCAGCGGGCCATTGATACCCAGTGCATTGCCTGCATCACTGTTATGTTCACCAGAGTTGAATACGATCTTATCTAGTGACTGTGCAGGAACATCTAGCGTCCAGATCTGCGTCGCAGGATCATAGCTAGCCAAGGTGGTTCCGTCTGGATAGTAGATAGAAGCATCTTGAGGCACGCCAGCCACTTCGACTCGAAGTGTTTCTGGCGCGTTTTCGGTATACGTTCCGTTTCCAGTTGCCGACAGCTCTTTATCAAGAATGGTCGCATTGATTTCGATATCAATGTTTTGGCCTTCATTACCCGTCACAGAATCGGTCGGGTTGGTATCAACATCATCACCCACCGGCACAACATGCAGCTTAAAGCTTGGTAAATTTGCCGCCGCAGTAGGCACACCCAACAAAGATTCTTGAGTGAAGACTTCAACACCAAACTCAGCCGTACCACTGAAGTCTTTAGGCGGTAGGATCGAAATCTCACTCAAATCAAATGACAATCCTGAAGCTTGAGGAAGTTGAACACTCCACTCACCACCACCATTGTTCTTCACTGTATAAGCAGAGCCCGGATCTGCACTCATTAAGAAGCCATCGGGTACACCGGTGAACTTAATCGAAACGAACTGCTCTGAGCCGTCTAGGTCAGTGAGCGCAATGGAGACTGGCCCTGTTCCCGATAGAGAAATAGCTTGATCTTCATTGCCCGTGATCTCAATGACATCAGGATCACTACCCGGCCCTGTTACAAGCACATCATCAACCACAGGGACAACTTCAAAGCTAACACTGGTATTGAACGTATCAGTATCGGTTGCTGTTCCGGCTGGAGATGAGGCGTCATTGTAGGTAGCAGTATCGGTTATTGTTCCGCTGACATTAACTTGTACTTGGTTAATATCGTTACCCGTTGGGTAATTAGGAGCAGGACGGAACAATACATTATCCAGAGCACCAGCATTAATTTCCGCTTCATTGAAGGTCACGGACGTACCAAGCGATACACCCGCGCTTGTGTAAAATGCACCGACACTTGTGTCATCCAAAGTCAGCGTAATAGATGTGAATTTTTCGTCACCACCCTCAACCCCACTGACTTGATCAGTAATGGTTGTGCTGAAATCAAGCTGAATGTAAGTATCTTCGTAACCCACCGGATCTTGTCCAGGTTGACCATCAGTATCGACAGGATTAAATGAATCATCGAGCGAACCAACAACCGTAACATCAATGTCTGGATTACCTTCAACGTCAGGAGCAACTTTAATAACTACATCGGTCACCAAGGTTTTCTCATCACCAGAAAGTGTATCTTTGGTTACTATTGTGATTGGTAACCTAAAGTCGCCAGAATAGTCAGCAGGCAGGTTCAATAATAAACCCGATGAATCGATGGCTACGCCCTGTTCGATTGTCGTCTCGTAAACATATTTCCCGTTCACAAAGTCAACATCACTTGTTCCCGACAGGCTAATTGGGAATGATGTAGTAGCATCAATGACCAGAGTACCATCAATGATCACCGTCACTTGGTCAGTAGAATCATCGCGACCCGTAAAGCTTAAAATGCCGTTTAGTGCCGCGCCGAGATCAAGTTGTGTATCTTCGACCGCATCGATAACACTGTCTGGCACAATCGCAATATCTGCGGCAACTTTGTCAGGAGCCGTCAGCACTTCAGGGTAAGAAAGCGTTACTTCCCCGGTGCGCTGTACTTGGGCTGAAGTTTCATTGTTGGCATCACCTGGATCTGATACTAAGGTGAAAATTGTCATCTTGATATCATTGAAATCAGTAGCCACATCATCCGCATCATTTTCAGGGGTGAAATCTAATCCATTGGGCGCACTGACGCTAAAGGCATCTTCATTGGTCACAACCCAACGGCCACCGCCTTCGTAAGAGGCGCCTGTGACCAAAAGTTGCCCTAAAATATCATCAGATAACGCGCTTCCGTCGGTGTTAGTCAACTGAACAATCACTTCGTCGACTTGCTCTTCTACTGTGCTTAAATCCGTTTCTTGGTATCGGACGACGTATTCATCCGAAATTGATGTGTTATCACTGTTAGTTGTAAATTTAATGACACCATTAGCATCAGCCGTAATCGTAGTGAGATCTCCAGAGCCATCTTCGTTTGAAACGACAATCTTGTTGTCGGCATCGCCAGGTTCAACGACAGGTCTTACACGCACATCAATCGTACCTGTAATCGTCGCGGTAACGATGCCCTGACCAGGATCAGTTGCATCAACATACTCATGATCGCGCTCTTCAATCATGACAACCGTACTAAGCGTAAAGTCGGTGCTCGAATCTTGCTCCGGTGTTATCTGAATAAAATTATTGTTCAGTGCTATCTGAGTGAACGCTTCTGGAGTCTGCCCACTCTTAGGTGTGATGGTTAGCGTTCCGGCTACGGCATCGTAATTCCAAATTACATCACCGTTTACAACCACACTTGCAACACCACTTGGAATGCCACTGATGACGATTGAAGTGAAGTGCTCATCATCGTCAATGTAATCAGTGCCCTCTGGGTGCCAATCAATGTTGATCGCCGTATCTTCGTCCCCACGAGTTACCGTATTGTAGGTTGCTGAGGTATCAATCCTAGGCTCAACTAATATGCGAATTTCCTGATCAAAAGAGAGCGTATGACCATCATTCTCAGTCACGATCACTTTACCCTGGATATGGATATTCTCTGTCGACGAATCAACAGGTCTAATACGGATACCTGAAGTTTTCCCCGCTTCAGTGATGTTCGCTTCGTAGATAGGTTTAGATAGATCAGGGCTACCGCCCGGTCCCGTTTCATAACCAACAAAGTTCAAGTCAATCACGGTACCATCGCCATCTTCCAGAATAACGCCGTCAGGGATGCCTGAAAGAATAACCGTTATCGACTCTGAGCCATCGTCAGGTAATGGTGTTGTGCCGCTATCTGGTCTTCTCTCGCCCGACAATACAGTGAAATCTAGCTCAGCAAAGGTATCACCATTTTGGCTTTCTTGGATTGTGGTTTGAACGCCAGATGTTGTGCCATCAGTAATTGCTGTCCAAGCCGTACCATTCGTTCCACCATAAGGAGTATCGGCAACGCCTTTCACCTCAACGTTCACCGTTTTAGTTCCTAATATCTCCTCATCGACTTGGGCGCCCGTGGATAGATTTGCGGTATCTTTGACCACACCCGTGACATCGAAGGTGAAATTGACATTACTGTGTTTAGTTGGAACAACCTCAACGTTTGCCAAATCGGAATACGCTATTTCTTGGTAATCGATACCATTAATAGTGACTGTTGGAACGACATTCGTGGTACCTAAGAAGTAAAGCTCTGCACCTTCCGTAACATTACTGATGCGCACAAACAGTTCTTCAGAACTGTCAGCATCTACCGAACCTGTCATGGTGATGACTTCGTCTAACGTGAACGCGTCTTTATTGTCTAAAGGCCCGACGTAATCTGGATCATCGATATTGTCTTCGTTAATACGGATTCGGTTAACGCTGAACGAGCCAGGGTCTGCATCGGCAGTCACATCAATGATGATGTTTTGCTCTACAGAGCGAGCGGTCGTTTTGTCCACCCCGCCATTTGCAGAATCATCGTACGGATTACGCGTCTCTTCCGTTATCGCTGTTGCTTTAAACTCTATTTGACCGGAGAAGTTATCGATCGGGTTTACGACCGTACTATTGATGTCTCCAGCCGCAATGATGTAAACACCGTTAGTCGGAGTAAGGACGTTGCCGTTTTGGTCGAGAAGCTCAAACTGGCCATCTCCCTGAACAACTTCAAGTTCATAGGTAATCGTCTCAGTATTACTGTTATCTTGCGACTCTGCGTTCAGCTGCAACGTAACGTTGTCTTCATCTTCGTTAACTTGATACTGATACGCGCTATTCGCATCATCCCAAGTTGCAATATCCGCTACCGCTTCAATCTCAATTCTGAAGTTTGAATTTACTGTATGATCAAGCGTGCCGTTGTTATCAATTTCGAGCTCGTAGTTGATTCGCACACCATTGTCATTCGAACCGTAGTTTTGGTCTGGAACAAAGAACAAGTTGTCGATTGTCGCAATAGTGTCTAATGGTTGATTCGTGTCTGGAGCAAAGCTCTGCTGCATTTGAGGCGGACCAAACAAGATATCACCGTTTGGTTCAGCGACTAACTTGTGATATTCCACGCCATCAAAGTAATAGAACGTCCCTCTGTGATTACCGCTCTGAATCGTCAGTTGGCCGATAGACTCGTTATTATCTTGGTCCTTTATGTTAACCTGCAGCGCAATTTGTGCAGGAGCATCAGGCAAACCGCTTTGATTATCTTGAATATTCTCAAGAGTCGGCTCATCGCCTGTTGCGTAAGGTATGGTTGAGTCTCTACCCGCATCCTCGAAGGTCGTCACTTTCAGCGCGATTCTTGTAGAGTCCCTATCTGTAATCGTAATATCTAACGGTGTTTCAGATGTGTCCAAATCTCCATCTGTCGCAATCACGTTAATAGAGAAATCTATTGTCTCACCGTTATGCTCTAGATAACCGTTAGCTCTAAACTCAACCTCACCATTTGAGTTAATACGCAATCGACCAAGCTCACGAGTATCAACACCTCCATTGGTCTGCTCGTATACTCGAACCTCTTGACTACCATTGTTTAAATCGAAACCATCACTGTAAGGCCCACTATTTCCGGTACGGAAAACGATATCAGCGCCATTGCTGGTAATGCCCTCTATGCGAGTCAGTGCTGCATCATCCGCACCCACATCTGTCGCATTAGCAAACATGTTAACTTTGGAATTACCGTAACCCTGCCCTTCAATTCGCGTTATCGATTGAGTAGTCACCAATGGAACATCATCAGTCACAGTAATAGTCAGATCGATCGCGTTCGACTGGTCTCGGTCAAAATCTTCGGCCACGACAGAGAAATCAAGATCTATGGTGTTTTCATTCGCGCCATCAGGATGCTTAAGTGGTTTAAACAGCTCAAATTGATAGCTGTTGTTTGAGGTATCAAAAATGATTTCAAACACAGGCTGATTGCTAGTTACCGTCTGTGCAACATAAGTGAAGGTTGTACCGCTTTGTGAAACAGGCAGCCACTCTAGGCTTTCTCCATCAGAAGTTAAGCCTGCAATCACTAAGTTTTCATCGACCAATTCATACTTAACAACACCATCAGCACCTTCATCAACGGTGAATAGTCCATTAATAATGGTATCTTCGGATTGATCAGAACCAATCCCAGCAAGATCATCTTCATCAACTACCGTCTCACCTGTTGGCGCACTCATTACTGGCACATCATCGAGCACTTCGATCGGCAATACATACTGATTAGAGTCATCACCGTCACCATCAACCGCAACAACATCAAACGGAATCGTTAAGGTATTGGAATTCGGGCTTGTTGGATGGTTTAGAGGACCTAGCAACGTAAAGGTATAAGAGCCGTCATTCGCTAGCGCGAGCGTGAAGATAGGAGTCCCGCTTGTCGTCGTACCTTGATAGGTCGTTGTGTTCGCAGCTCCTGTGACTTCTGTAATAGAAATCGCTTCGGTTCCAGAGTTCAATGTCGCTTCAAGCGCAGAGATATTACGCAGTTCGTAAACCTCTACTTGGTCTGCACCTTCTGTGGTAACAAATGCACCTGTTGCTTGAGACACCACAGATCCAAGATCATCTTCATCAACCACAAATGTGCTGGTCGCTGTCGTGTCAGTAATGACAGGCACATCATCGGTTATAGTAACGGTCAGAGGTTTCATCACAGAATCAGTATTGTCTTGGTCAACTGCGATCACTGGTAACGTGAATATTTGATCATTATTACCCTGAACTGGCAAATGATCTAACTCTTCCAACAAGGTGAATGTGTACTCTCCTAGAACCATGCTGCTAAAGGTGATGGTAAAGATATCCGTTTGGACACCGCCGCTTTCAACGTAACCAATATAATTATCGCTGTTCAGAGGATCTTCTTTTAGCTGAACCACCAAACCATCCGCTTTCAGATCGCCAGACGTGTTGAACTGAGTGGTATCAATACGGAAGTGGCTCACATCATCACTTCCTGCTGTGAAAGTAATGGTTTCAGTTTGGCTCACAGGTAATCCCGGTGAAGAGCCGTCGACCAGATTCGCTTCTTCCAATGCAACCGTTGGTACTGTATCTATAACTGGTGGAGCACCATCTGCAATAGTCAGCGTCACTGTTGAAGTGACAATATCGCCATCTTTATCTTCCGATGTCACCGTAATGGTCTTAACGATGTTACCACCCGAATGATCGAGATTACGGTTAGGTTCGAAACGTACATCACCTTCAAGATTGATAAACAGAGAACCTTCAGTGAACACAAATTCTTGCTCACCCGTGTCGGTTTGTACTAGTGACTCTTCAGGTTGGCTGCCATAGGTAAACTTAGTGATTGTGGCGCCATCTGCACTTTGCGCAGGCATCACATCAAATGTCGTTGTGGTAGGTGTGCCCGTACTTGGCTCTGTGATGCTAAGAGCACCAGATTGCATCAATTGAACATCATCACTGATGGTCACAGAAAGCGGTTTAGACTGTGAAATATCGCCATCGGTGTCTTGTGCATATACCGACAAGTCAAAGCTGAGATCGTTGTTTCCTAATCCGTCGACATGATCCAAACGCTCTAACAAAGTAAACGTGTACTCACTCGGGTTAGTGTTATCAAATTCTAGGGTGAAGATAACTTTCTCAACACCTGAGCCGTCCGTTGTGAATGCTACGTAATCACCGGAACCAGCAGGCTCTTCACGCAAGCTCAATTCAAGGCCATCAGACTTCAATACACCGCTGGTATTAAACAACCCTACTTCGACGACAATCTTCTCGATGTCATCACTGCTTGCGAGTGAAGTAATGGTTTGGGTCACGCTGACTGGGCTGCCACTCGGCGTTGAACCATCAGCAAGTAAGCTTTCAGACAAGCTAACACTCGGAACGGCATTCAACGTTGGTCCATCACCATCAACGATAGTGAGTGTGACCGTTGAAGAAGAAATATCCTTATCAAAATCAGAAGAAGTAAATTCAATCAGCTTAACAATGTCGCCTGCAGAGTGGTCAAGATTACGATTTGGCTCAAACCTCACATCACCATCTAATGTCACAAACAGCGAGCCTTCAGTGAAAACAAATTCCTGCTCACCGCTGATGCTTTGATCCAAAGTAATCGCAGAGCCACCGTCATAGGTGAACTGTGTAATGGTTGCCCCATCAGCACTTGGCGTAGGCAATACATCAACGGTCGAGGTAGTTGGTGTGCCAGTATTTGGCTCTGTGATGGTTAACGTACCATCTTGCATCTGTTGGAGGTCATCTTGAATGGTGACAACAACATCACGCTTAACTGAGTCATCACCATCAGTATCAACCGCATAAACAGGTAAATTGAAATTAAGGTCGTTATTAAGCGCGCCATCAAGGTGATCGAGAGCCTCAATCAGCGTGAAGGTGAACTGACCTTTATTGACACTATCAAAATCAATGGTGAATACATTGGTTACGTTACCGGCCCCGTCATCAGTAAACCCGATGTAGTCGCCAGGTGAAGCAGGATCTTCTTTTAGCTGAACAACAAGACCATTTGATTTCAGCACATCACCAGGATTGAATTCGTTGGTTGCAATTCTAAAGTGGCTTAAGTCATCACTACCCACGGTGTAGGTAATGGTTTGTGTTGAACTTACCGCAGAACCACTCGGCGTTGAGCCATCTGCTAGGTTCACTTCCGATAAGTTTACGCTAGGAACAACATCGATGACCGGATCAATACCATCTTGGATCGTTAATGTGACATCCGCGGTATCAGTATCGTTATCAAAGTCGCTGGTCGTTACCACAATCGTTCTAACAATATCACCAGCTGAATGATCCAGATTTCGATTTGGCTCAAAACGAACTTCGCCTTCAATCGTGATGTACAGAAAACCATCGGTTACGGTAAACACCTGCTCTGTCGATACATTCAGGTCCAAGGTGACAGCAGTACCACCATCGTAAATAAATTGGGTGACCTTTGCGCCATCTGCACTTTGAGTCGGCATTACATCGATGGTTGGCGTAGTTGGTGTGCCTGCCACTAGATCCGCCAATGAAGGCTCAACAATATTCAATGACCCGTCTTGTACACCTTGTACATCATCGGTAATGGTCACTGTCATTGGTGACATCGCAGACTCATCACCATCGGTATCCACTGCTATAACAGGCACATCGAAGTTTAAGGAGTTGTTCTGCAAGCCATCCGCATGGTCTAACGCTTCAAGCAGCGTAAACGTGTATTGCCCTAAATTGGTGGTTGAGAAACTGATTGTGAAGACGTTGGTTTCTACGTTAGCACCGTCTTTTACAAAGCCAATATAGTTTCCAGAGTTCGCTGGCTGCTCTTTAATCTCAACCTCTAAGCCATTCGACTTCAAAGCCCCCGAAGTATTGAACTGAGCAGGGTCAATTCTGAAATGACTAACATCGTCACTACCCTCGGTATAGGTAATCACTTGAGTCATCGATACTGGGTTACCCGTTGGCGCAGAACCATCAGCCAGATCGACTTCAGAAAGACTCACGCCAGGAATGACGTTGATGATTGGCAGATCGCCATCGGTAATGGTTAGCGTGACTGTCGAAGTCACCACATCACTATCATAGTCACTTGAACTGACCACTATCGACTTAACGATATCCCCGCCCGTGTGATTAAGATCGCGGTTTGGTTCAAAGCGCACATCGCCTTGCAGCGTGATATAGAGTGAGCCTTCAGCAACCACAAACTTTTGCTCACCCGCATTACTCTGGTCAAGCGTAAACACTGTGCCATCGTAATTGATTTGGGTAATAGTTGTGCCGTCTGCCCCTTCTTGATCAAGAATATTGACGGTCGTTGTTGTCGGCGTACCCGCGGCTAAGTCGGCCACTGTCGGCTCTTCAATGCTGAGCGCACCATCAACCATGATTTGAATATCATCGGTAATCGTTACAGCCAGAGGCGACATCAGAGAGTCATCGCCATCACTATCGACCGCGTACACCGGCAAGTTGAATGTTAGGTCGTTATTACCTTGAATTGGTGTATGGTCAATCGCTTCTATAAGCGTGAAGGTGTATTCACCTAAAGTCGTGCTGCTAAATGCAAGCGTGAAGACTGTAGTCTCGACATTTGAAGTATCTGTGGTGAAACCAATGTAGTTACCCGAACCCGAAGGCTCTTCTCGAATCTCAA
>NZ_MCSD01000006.1:0-145759 GCF_002872555.1 Vibrio sp. 10N.286.55.E10 | reverse complement strand
GCGTAGTGACGTGCTGGAGTGTCGTACTCAACGTGAGAAGTTGCGATTGTGATACCGCGCTCACGCTCTTCTGGAGCGTTATCGATAGATGCGAAATCTTTAGCAACACCGCCGTATACTTTTGCAAGAGTAGTACAGATAGCAGCAGTTAGAGTTGTTTTACCGTGGTCAACGTGGCCGATAGTACCAACGTTTACGTGCGGTTTCGTACGTTCAAATTTTTCTTTAGACACAATCGTGTTCCTTCCTAGTTATGATTCGCCACGTTCATTATTGAGCGAGACGCGCCAGAAATTGCTATTTTATGCGCCAACTCTCGTTAGCGCAATATTTGGACGCATTGTTCTTTCAAAAAATGAAAAAAAATGCCTTCCTTTTGTTTAACCACGCTCTGCAATGATTGCTTTTGCAACATTGTTAGGCACTTCAGCGTACTCACTAAACTCCATAGAGTAAGAAGCACGACCTTGTGTCGCAGAACGTAAATCAGTTGCGTAACCGAACATGACAGACAACGGAACTTGTGCACGAATTATCTTCAGGCCAGCTGTCCCCTCGTCCATACCTTCGATGATGCCGCGACGACGGTTAATATCGCCAACAACGTCACCCATCCAGTCTTCTGGAGTAGTTACTTCAACTTTCATCATAGGCTCAAGCAAAACTGGTTGCGCTTCAAGTGCACCCGTTCTGAAAGCCATAGAGGCAGCGATTGTAAACGCCATCTCACTTGAATCTGTTTCATGGTAAGAACCATCATATAGTGTAGCTTTGATATCCAAAACTGGATAGCCAGCAAGCACACCATTGTTCATCTGCTCTTCAACGCCTTTAGCGACTGAAGCAATAAACTCTTTCGGTACGATACCATTGGCAATTTCATCCACAAAGACAAAGCCTTCGCCAGCTTCTGATGGTTCCAGTTTCAGCCATACGTGACCGTACTGACCTTTACCACCATGTTCACGGATAAATTTACCTTCCGCTTTCGCTGTACCACGAATAGTCTCACGGTAAGCCACTTGCGGGTTACCAACGTTGCAGTTCACGCTAAATTCACGCTTCATACGGTCAACGATGATATCTAAGTGTAGTTCACCCATACCAGAAATTAGAGTCTGACCAGTTTCCGCATCCATATCAACGCGGAACGATGGGTCTTCCGCTGCTAGTTTACCTAGAGCGATAGTCATTTTATCTTGATCAGCTTGAGAGCTTGGCTCTACAACGATCTGAATAACTGGGTCTGGGAACTCCATGCGCTCAAGAACAATCTTATGGTTCTGGTCACAAAGGGTTTCACCAGTAGTCACATCTTTCAGGCCAATGATGGCTGCGATGTCACCTGCTCGTACTTCTTTTACTTCTTCACGCTTGTTTGAGTGCATTTGAACAATGCGACCTAAGCGTTCACGTTGTTTCTTCACAGAGTTGTAAGCTGTTTTACCGCTTTCAACAACACCAGAGTAAACACGGATGAAAGTTAAAGTACCAACGAATGGGTCTGTTGCAATCTTGAATGCTAGCGCTGAGAACGGTTCTTTGTCGTCTGCGTGACGCTCTGCTTCGTTCTCGTCTTCATCGATACCCTTAATTGCAGGTACATCGACTGGAGAAGGAAGGAAATCAACAACTGCATCTAGAACAGCTTGTACACCTTTGTTTTTGAATGCACTACCACAAGTAGCAAGTACGATTTCATTATTAAGGGTACGAGTACGAAGACCTTGTTTGATTTCAGCTTCTGTTAGTTCACCTTCTTCAAGGTACTTATCCATCAGCTCTTCATTTGCTTCTGCAGCAGCTTCAACAAGTTCTGTACGATATTCTTCAGCCATTTCTTGCATGTCTGCAGGGATATCTTCGTACGTAAAAGTCATGCCTTGGTCAGCTTCGTTCCAGTTAATTGCCTTCATCTTGATAAGATCGACAACGCCTTGGAAGTTTTCTTCAGCACCAATGTTCAGTTGAATTGGAACAGGAGTTGCGCCTAGGCGGTCCTTGATCTGTTCAACTACGCGCAAGAAGTCTGCGCCGGTACGGTCCATTTTATTAACGAAAACCATACGTGGAACTTGGTACTTATCAGCTTGACGCCATACTGTCTCTGACTGAGGTTCAACACCAGATGAGCCACAGAACACAACAACTGCACCATCAAGTACACGCAAAGAACGTTCTACTTCGATTGTGAAGTCAACGTGTCCAGGAGTGTCGATGATGTTGATACGGTGGTCCGAGAACTGAGCTTCCATACCACGCCAAAACGTAGTGGTTGCTGCTGAAGTGATCGTAATACCGCGCTCTTGCTCTTGCTCCATCCAGTCCATGGTTGCTGCACCATCGTGAACTTCGCCGATTTTATGAGAAAGACCGGTATAGAACAGAATACGTTCACTTGTGGTTGTTTTACCTGCATCTACGTGAGCAACGATACCGATATTACGGTATTGCTCTATAGGAGTTTTACGAGCCACGGTTGAATCCTCTTATTAGAGACTTAGGGACTATTGCTATGCCTAGATTATGCGTTAAAAGCGATGCTTCGCTAAAAATTGCTTGCCCTAGAAATAGCAATAGTTCCTAGCATAAGCATAGGAACTAAAGAAGTGCTGCAAGGAACCTTGCAGCACTAAAAAGGTATTACCAACGGTAATGTGCGAACGCTTTGTTTGCGTCAGCCATGCGGTGAACGTCTTCACGTTTCTTAACCGCAGTACCTTTGTTCTCAGACGCGTCTAGCATTTCAGCAGCTAGGCGTTGAGCCATAGATTTTTCACCACGCTTACGCGCAGCTTCAACTACCCAACGCATAGCAAGAGCGTTACGGCGAACCGGACGAACTTCTACAGGTACTTGGTAAGTTGAACCACCTACACGGCGAGATTTAACTTCTACCGCTGGGCGAACATTTTCAAGAGCTTCTTCAAATACAGCTAAGTGGTCTTTACCAGACTTCTCAGCCATTGAATCTAGTGCAGTGTAAACGATTTTCTCTGCAGTAGATTTCTTTCCGTCAACCATAAGGATGTTAACGAATTTTGCCAGCAATTCAGATTTGAACTTAGGATCTGGAAGGATCTTACGCTGACCTATTACGCGACGACGTGGCATGGATATTCTCCGTTGTCTTCTTCAGGTTTTTTCCAAAACTTTTCAGAATAATAAATAAAATAGTGTTTGGCCTTACTTAACGCTTTCTTTTAAAAAAGAAAATGCATTAAGACTTAGGACGTTTCACACCGTACTTAGAACGACCTTGTTTACGGTCGTTAACGCCAGCACAGTCTAGCGCGCCGCGAACAGTGTGGTAACGAACACCCGGAAGGTCTTTTACACGACCGCCACGGATTAGTACAACACTGTGCTCTTGAAGGTTGTGACCTTCACCACCGATGTACGAAGTTACTTCGAAACCGTTGGTTAGACGTACACGACATACTTTACGTAGTGCCGAGTTAGGTTTTTTAGGTGTAGTAGTGTAAACACGAGTACATACACCACGTTTTTGTGGGCACGCTTCTAGTGCAGGCACGTTGCTTTTAACAACTTGCTTTACACGAGGCTTGCGAACCAACTGGTTAATAGTTGCCATTAACTAGCTCCTGAAATTTACTTGAAAGTAAGCTTTGTGAAAAATCTATCCCTAATCACAAGTCGTAATTAGGGACGCAAAATTCTATTCAGCAGTGGGAGGTGTGTCAAGAAATATACAGATCTTTTTTAGCCGTCTAGAGCTCAGGATGGTCTAATTTTAACCAAACTGATAAAACACGCTTACCAAGTCACTGATTTGTCTTTCAAAACCGTCAGTTTAACGAAGCCATCGAAGTCAACTTGATCAATGGTACTTGAGACAAGTAGTTGTAAACCTCGGCTATCGAGATCTGGTTTTAACACCGACACCTGCTCTACTGCGCAGATTTGAGTGAATAACTCATGATTTGGAAGGCAAACATACACCGCATCTTCCACCAAAAGGAACTGATCCTGTGGCTGAGAGTAGGTCAATGCGAGTTTAAGTTTGTCGACTGATTTTACGATATGAAGCATAGCGTCCCTTAGAAAGTCAGTATCTGTTGGCACTGAGATAACTTCTGCGTTAACTCGTCGGCTTCAACGGTGGTCACATCGATCAACAGGTTGTCTGCTGAAAGACCAAACTGACTCAGACTATGCTGACACACATACACCTGTTCGATGTCGTAAAGGTCCATAAGTTTGAATGCAGAGATGTAGTCACGCGATAGTGTTTCGTCGGGCTGCTGCGCTTTAAGAAGCTGAGTCACCCCATCACCAACAAAGAACACGGCAATGTCTTCACTGTATGCGGACGCAGCAAGCAGGGCGTCTAACCCTTCTCTACCCGCAGCGGTCGTATGAGGGTAACTGTTAAATATAAAGGCTAACTTTCTCAAAACTGCACCACCCTATCTTGCGTTAGTAGTGCTTCCGATAAGCTCCCTAATCCGGCCTGAGTAAATCCAGTTGCTAGGTTAGAGGCACTTAGTTGATGTTGCTCTGCTTCTTCAGAGCTAATCACTCCGCGTCTTAGCGCAGCAGCCACACAGGTTTCAAGGCTAACATCGTGCTCATCAGCCAGCTTTTGCCAAGCTGAAGCTAAGTCAAATTCATCGTTAGCCGGTACGGTAAGGTCTGAGCCGTTACTGACGCCATCTTGATAGAAGAACACACTGTGAAGTTTGTGGCCCTGTTTAATCAGAGCCACGGCAAACTGGTAGGCACTTCTTGCTGACTGTGAGCCATACACCGGCCCATTAACTAGGAGTGTATAGCTTAGCAACCCTCTTCATCCTCTGTTTTACGTTGGCGGATGTATAGGTACACGGTGTGCTTAGAGATGTTCAGTCGCTCAGCAACGCGGTTAATCGCGTCTTTGATGTCGAAAATACCTTTATCGTACAACTCCATCACGATCTGACGGTTCTTAGTATTATTCGATACCGATTTGTCAGCGTTAATTTCTTCTATGGTGCGTTCAACCGTTTGGTCGACAAGTTCTTCAACGTCACTAGCGAAGTTAACCGATGATGCGGCTTCGTCTGCGTCTTGCGTAGGCATGAACGATTGCAGTACTTGTGAGAATGGCGCGTCTAGGTTCACGTTAATACACAGTAGGCCAATCACTCGGTCTTCACCGTTGCGGATAGCAACCGTGATCGACTTCATCAACACTCCACCTTTAGCGCGAGTGAAATATGAACGTGAGAAGTTACGCTTAGAACCTTCAATATCTTTTAGCATCTTCAATGCAAGATCGGTGATCGGCGAGCCAACCTGACGACCTGTATTTTCGCCGTTGGCAATTTTAATCGCAGAAGTATTGAGGTCTTCTAAAGAGTGCAAAACGATTTCACAAAACGGACCAATAAGGCTCGCAATACCGTCAACAACGGCCTCATAAGATCTTAGAATGATTTTATCGTGTTCACTGAATGGCATAACGTGGACTGATTCCATTTCAAGTAACACATCTGCATTGACTGTTTCTGTAGTAGTCACTTATTCCTTACCTTCGTGTGAAAAATCAACAAATTTATGTAAGTTTATCAGAAAATTTTAATTGCACACCTAGCTAACATTGCAACTAGTGATTTAGAACAAGTTTAAAAATCAAATACTCATCTTCAAATCATAAAAAAAGCCTAACTCAAAGTTAGGCTTTTTATTCAATCAACGTATTTTAGTACGAGGCTTTTGACCGATATTACTGTGCAGGAGCTGCTTCAGCGTTATCGATGTTTAGTAGCTCTACTTCGAATACTAGCGTTGAGTTAGCTGGGATAGTCGGTGTGTCTTGCTCACCGTATGCTAACTCTGGCGGGATAACGAACTTGTACTTAGAACCGACTTGCATCAGCTGTACGCCTTCAGTCCAGCCTGGGATTACGCGGTTTAGTGGGAATGTTGCTGGTTCGCCACGATCGTAAGAGCTATCGAACTGAGTACCATCAGTTAGTGTACCTTTGTAGTGTACTTGAACTGTATCGGTGTCTTTTGGAGAAGCGCCTTCACCTTGTGTCATTACTTGGTAAAGTAGGCCAGATTCAGTTTGCTTAACGCCTTCAGTTTTAGCGAACTCAGCACGGAAGTCATCACCAGCTTTCTTCACTTCTGCAGATTTTTCTGCCGCTTGTGCTTGCATCGTTTCAGCAACACGCTTGTCTAGAGCTTCAAGAGCTGCGCGAGTTTCTTCTTCGTTAAGTGCTGTTTTCTCTGCAAATACGTCTTCGATACCTTGAAGAACCATATCTTTGTCTAGGTTGATACCTAGCTCGCTTGGCTTATCAATGCTTGTGCTTAGGTAGTTAGCGAAAGATACACCGATTGCGTAAGCCGCTTTGTCATCTTCTGTTTTAAAGTTTACTGCTTCAACTTTAACTTCTTCTACCTGTGGAGCTTCTGCCTTTGGTTCTTCTTTCTGACAACCAACTGCTAGCATAACCGTTGCGGCAAGCAGTGATACTTTTAAAACTGATTTCATTGAATTCTCCAATTAATGGCCAAGCCATTGGTTATTGTGCACAAATCTAATGATTAGATTGGTGTGAATACGTTAGTTATAACAATATACTAGTCATATGTCTTTCGACAAAAACCGGATTATTAGACGTGATGCAAATATTTTTCCATTCATTGCTATGTGCAATTGTCATCACCTTGTTAAATGGATGTTTTTTCTTCCAAGGTGATGAGCAACGTTGGGAAATTGAACCCAACGGTGCCACCAGCTTTGCACTCAGCAGAGATGGACGCTTCGCCCTGCTCTACTCTCAGCAAAAACAACTACTGCTTTGGGATCTCGCCCAAAACCAAGAGTTGGCTCAGCTTGGCCCACAAGATCAGTTAGAAAACCAAGTATCACGTATCCGTATCTCGGACAATGGCCGTTTTGCCATTACCGCGAGCCAAATGAACTTCGCCGTTTGGGACTTATCTTGGACTCAAGCACAAGGGCTATGGTCTATCTCAGACGGCTTGATTCGCGATGTCGATATCTCTAGCAATGGTGAAAAAGTACTGCTTGGCCTTTCTAATGGCAAAGCCATCTATGTGGACTTAGTCACCGGACGCCGTCTGGAGTTCCTCGCTCACCGAGAAAAAGTGAATTCCGTGTCCCTTTCATCCAATGGTCGCTACGCCTTATCCGGTGGCAACGACTACAAAGCCTACCTTTGGGATACTGAGTCGGGCTTGGTATTGCGCTCCTTTGAGCATGAACAAAGAGTAGTACGAGTCGCGCTACAACGCGATGGTGAGCTGGCTTTTACCTCTGATGGCGGCAACCAAGCAATGATTTGGGATCTTGAAACGGGCGAACCTCAAGCACAACTGCAAAGCTGGTCTCGACAGTTGATTTTCTCGAGTGCTCGTTTTTCTGATGACGGCAGTATGTTGGTGACAGGCACACCATCTAGCCAAGTGAGTGTGTGGAATACTCAGGATGGCAAACGAATTTCTCGCCACGATGCTGAGCCACTAAAAGATGCTCGCCCTCCTCGTGCGGTAGTGTATGATGCAGCCTTTGATGATAAGAACCGTGTGATATCGGGCACCTCTGCGGGCATTGCCCAAGCTTGGAATGTGGATTAAGAACGATGACAGAAAAGCGAGTTGAACAACTAGAAAGCCGCGTTAATGACCTAGAGTGTCAGCTAGCTTTCCAAGAACAGACCATTGAAGAACTCAATGAAGCGCTTAGCCAACAGCAAATGTTGATCACGAGAATGCAAGATCAGATGAAGTTCGTGGTTGGCAAAGTGAAAAATATGGATGGCTCTAACCTAGCAGACGCATCAGAAGAGACGCCACCTCCACACTATTAAGTTCAATTCAAATGGGCTACTGCTCATTTGCCATAATTGAAAAACAAAGGGCGGCAGAAAATATCTGTCGCCCTTTGTTTATGTACTTGGTAATTTAATTTACGCCTGTATGAGATTACTCATCAGCATAAATCTTCACTTCTACACGGCCTTGAGTATCAACGCTTGCACGATACATCCCAGAGCTGTTCATACCAAAATGAATATCGCCTTGGTCATCGATAGCGATCAAGCCACCTTCCCCGCCCATGGTTTTCAGTTCACCTTGGATAATGTGTTCACAAGCGGTATGCACATCTTCTTTGAGATAACGCATTCGTGCCGCCACATCACTCGCAACCATCTTTCTTAAGAAGAACTCGCCCATCCCGGTTGTTGAGACAGCAACGTTGCCATTTTCAGCCATGGTTCCTGCACCAATAATCGGAGAATCCCCGACACGACCGTATTTCTTATTGGTCACGCCACCGGTACTGGTGGCTGCCGCTAAGTTGCCCGCTTGGTCTAATGCGACTGCACCGACCGTGCCGTACTTTTTGTCGTCAGGGTATTTCTCAGCTTGCTGTTCATCATATTTCGCTTCAGACAAAGCAAAAATGCCTTTCTCTTTCATCGACTGAAGCTGGTCATAACGGCGTTCAGTAAAGAAGTAGTCTTGCTCAGTAAACGTATATTCATGCTCAAACGCAAACTTCTCGGCGCCTTCACCAATCAATAGTACATGGTCGCTTTTCAGCATCACATCACGCGCAAGTTCAATCGGGTTTTTGATATGACGAACGCCTGCAATTGCCCCCGCATCCATTTCGCGGCCATGCATCACAGAAGCGTCCATTTCAACAAATTCATCATGCGTTAGAACCGAGCCTTTGCCGGCATTAAAGTGGGGACTGTCTTCCATCACCTTAACCGATGCGACTACCGCATCCAGAGCATCACCACCCGATTGCAATATTTTATAACCAGCCAAAACCGATTTTTCCAAAGCCTCGGTAATACCCGCTTTTAATTCATCGCTCATTTGCTCTCGCAAGATGGTTCCTGCACCACCATGAATGGCAATTGAAAAAGGCTGTGACATACAAACTCTCCACTGACGTCGTCTTATAATATTGTGCTATCAATACCACATCCATGGTTCGATGTCTGATAGCGAAAACCAAACTTTTTGCGAATGCTTAGACTTTCGGACACTTGGTTTGGTGGATAAAAGCGAGATCAAAAAGCTAGAATCCTAAACACAAAAAGCCTCCACAAGGGAGGCTTTCAAGATTCTTAAACTAAACCGTTAATTCGGTATTATTGAGAACCACAGCTACCGCCGCCGCAGCAGCCGTCTTTTTTCTCTTCACCGTGGTCATGGCCTTCGCCACCACAGCAACCGCCTTCGTGGTCATGATCGTGGTCGTGACCGCCACAGCCGCCTTCTTGGTGTACGTGACCGTGTTGAACTTCTTCTTCAGTCGCTTCACGAACCGCTACAACTTCAACGTCAAACGTTAGAGTTTGGCCAGCTAGCATGTGGTTACCATCAACAACAACTTCGTCGCCATCTACTTCAGTAACTTCTACTGGGATTGGACCTTGGTCAGTATCCGCTAGGAAACGCATGCCAACTTCGATTTGCTCAACACCTTGGAATACGTCAGCAGGAACACGTTGAACTAGTGCGTCGTTGTGCTCGCCGTATGCGTCTTCTGGAGTAACCGTTGCAGAGAACTTGTCGCCAGCTACTTTGCCTTCAAGCTCTTTTTCAAGACCTGTAATTAGGTTGTTGTGACCGTGAAGGTAATCTAGTGGAGCTTCTGCAGTTGATTGGTCAACTACTACGCCATCTTCAAGTTTCACTTGATATGCAACACTAACTACTACGTTCTTTTCAATTTTCATGAGAGCTCCAAGGAGGTTTGGACTAAGCTCGAACAGTTGAGCTTAGGAAAAATTCTGTACCCGGATATTATGGGGATCAATTAACGAAACTCAATCATTCAGGCTTAAAAATACCGATCATTTCTTGATTCGCGTGTTCAGATTTCTCTACAGTTTTCGGTTTACGCTGTTCTGTGAAGTCACAATCGACACATTCCACCAGCTCGATATTATTTTCAATCCACCAACGGAGTGTGTCTTGAGTATTACAACTTGGGCAGCTTGCTCCTGCGATAAAGCGTTTTTTCTGTTTCACGTTCTTATCCTTTACTACTCTGGATTCGTAGTTCTTCCACTCTAGATCTATTTAAGAAAAAGCAGAGACCACGTTTATTATTAGATTAGTTATCTAGACTGTTATTTCTTAGCTCAAGCTATATCTCTAAACTCAAGCTATTAGTTATCAATTCAGTCTACTGCCAATAGTTTCGAGACTGGTGATCGTTTTCCATCTCGTGTCCAAAAATCTCTTCAAGCTCTTTACGAGCCTCTTTCGCTCTTTGGGCCAACTCGGCATCTTCGTTATGCTGAGGCAGTAACTCTTTGAGCATACCATTATCCAACTTTCTAAAGTGTGCTTCTGCTCGCTTCGCTTTATATGGATGCATACCAAGTTCAGTCAATGTTTGACGACCTAAATCCAGTGCACCAAGGAAGGTTTCACGAGAGTAGTTACTCACACCGTGGTTAAGTAATTGATATGCTTCAACACGGCTTCGTGCACGAGCTAAGATCTTTAAGCGCGGGAAGTGCTGCTTACATAAATCGACGGTTTTCATGATTTCATCGGGAGAGTCAGTACACAGCACAATCGCCTCTGCTTTGTCAGCACCAGCTGCGCGTAACAGCTCGAGGTGAGTCGAGTCTCCGTAAAATACTTTGTAGCCAAACTTTCTAAGGATATGGATTTGGCTGGCATCACTCTCAAGAACGGTAATACGAATCTTATTGGCATACATCAAACGACCAATGATCTGACCAAAACGACCAAAGCCTGCAATGATCACTCGAGGACTGCGATCGACAACATCCGAAGACATTGCGTTTTCGCTGATTTGGTTAAGTTGACGAGCAAAGAATCGGTCTTGCAGCTTGAGCATCAATGGCGTGGTCACCATCGACAAACTCACAACCACCAGTAAGAACGACACTTGTTCACCACTTAAGATACCTTGAGCACTCGCCGCGGTAAAAATAACGAAAGCGAACTCACCACCTTGGCTGAGAATCATCGCCATGCGACTACGGGCTTTGGCTTGAGTACCGAAAACACGAGCTAGCCCATACAGCACTAAGCCTTTCAAAACCACGAGAGCTAATACAGCAATCAGTATCGCGAATGGGCTTTCAGCAAGTAAGCCTAAATTCACCGCCATACCCACAGAGATGAAGAACAGACCAAGCAACAACCCTTTGAATGGGTCAATCGCAATTTCAAGCTCATGTCGATATTCACTTTCAGCCAGAAGTACGCCCGCTAGGAAAGTACCCAATGCCATCGACAAGCCAATCTGTTGCATGATGACGGCAATACCAATCACAAGTAACAGCGCTGCAACAGTAAATAGCTCACGCACACCACTCATAACGACGTAGCGGAACAAAGGCCTCAATAAGAAGTGGCCACCGACCAGCAGACCAATCACACCACCCAGCATCCAAAGCATGTCCGCCCAGCTGCCGCCTGTATTACCTGCTAGCAAAGGTAGCATTGCTAGCATAGGGATTACTGCAATATCTTGGAAAAGTAACACTGCAAAGCCAGACTGCCCCGCTTCTTTACCACCGAGTTCACGCTCTTCAATAACCCGCAACGCGATTGCGGTCGAAGACAAAGCTAAGCCCATACCTATCACTAGGCTAGTTTGCCACGTTAAACCGAACATACAGGCGATGGCGGTAATAATCAGGGTGGTGATCAGCACTTGCGCGCCACCCAGCCCGAGAATGGGGGCTCGCATCTGCCACAATTTTTTGGGGTTAAGCTCTAAGCCAATCAGGAAGAGCAGCAGTACTACCCCGAATTCGGAGAAGTGCAGAATCGCCTCTACGTCACTGATTAAGCCAAGTCCCCAAGGGCCAATCGCGACACCAGCTAACAAGTAACCGAGTACTGAACCCAAGCCAGCTCGCTGCGCGATAGGAACCGCAACCACAGCAGCCGCTAAAAATATAACGCTACTTTGTAGAAAATCATTAGTCAGAGCCATCATCTGCTCCTATATCTTGTAGCGGGTCTCGCAACCAATTTCGATACGCTTCTGCGTGTTGGTAACGCGTCATATCGGTAACATTTCGTGCCCAGTGTAAAACCAAAGGGGATATCCAATTCATCTGACACAAAGCAGCGGTAAGCTCGAATGGTTGCAAAATCTCTTGTAATGGATATTTATTATAGCCTGCGGCACCAAACGCCTCTTCTTTACCACCGGTTGTGATAACGCTACGCCAGTGTTTGCCCTTAAGTGCGCTTTGCTCACCAAAGGCAAAACCCTTACCTAACACGCGATCAAACCACTCTTTCAACAACGAAGGACATGAATACATAAACAAAGGGTGTTGGAACACAATCACATCATATTCAAGCAGCAACTCATGCTCGGAAGGCACATCAATAAAGAAGTCCGGATAGATGGCGTAGAGATCGTGGATTTTGACATTCCCAAGTGACTCTATCTTTTTAACCATGATCTGGTTAGCGATAGAGGTTTGCGGCTCAGGGTGCGCATAGATGACCAGCACCTTTGGCACGGGTTTGTCTGTCGAGGGAGTATTACTCATTCCTTTGAAACATTCCTTTGAAGGCTAAACGGTGGCAAGGCCACAAGAATTTAAGCAAAAGTTATTAATATGTTATTGGCATCATAACGCAAATTGCATTGTGATCGACTTTTATCTGGTTTCAGCCTACTATGCAGGCGTCTGTTCACCTCTAATTTCTATGCTATTTCAATTATGATTACTTTCTCTGATATTCAATTGCTACGCGGCGGTAAGCCACTCCTCGACCAAGCATCTGCGACTTTTCACCCTGGCGACAAGATCGGTTTGGTTGGTAAAAACGGCTGTGGTAAATCTACGCTATTCGCCTTAATTAAGGACGAACTGTCTATTGATGCAGGCTCATTCAGCAAACCTGCCCATTGGGAAATGGCTTGGGTTGCTCAAGAAACACCAGCATTAGAAAGAACAGCAATTGAATACGTGATTGATGGTGACCGTGAATACCGCGGCCTTGAAGATCAACTAGAGAAAGCTGAACAGGCCGACAACGGCACCTTGGTCGCAGAGATCCACGGCAAGATTGAAACCATTGGTGGCTACAGCATCAAGGCTCGCGCTGCCGAGCTGTTAGACGGCCTAGGCTTTAGCCAAGAACAAATGGCGTGGAACCTGACTCAATTCTCAGGTGGTTGGCGTATGCGTTTAAACCTAGCGCAAGCCCTACTATGTCGCAGTGACCTACTGCTACTCGATGAACCTACCAACCACTTGGATTTAGACGCAGTAATGTGGCTAGAGCGTTGGTTACAAAGCTACCCTGGTACGCTAGTGCTTATCTCGCACGATAGAGACTTCTTAGACCCTATCGTCAACCGCATCGTGCATGTTGAAAATCAACAGCTCAATGAGTACACGGGTAACTACTCATCGTTCGAAACCCAACGAGCGCAAAAACTGATTCTGCAACAAGCGATGTACCAAAAGCAGCAGAAACAGATGTCTCACATGCAGAGCTACATTGACCGTTTCCGTTACAAAGCGTCAAAGGCTCGCCAAGCGCAAAGCCGTATTAAAGCGCTAGAGAAAATGGAACAAGTACTACCTGCTCAGTTTGATAACCCATTCAGCTTTGAGTTTAGAGAGCCAGACGCACTACCAAACCCAATCATGATGATGGATGAGGTATCTGCGGGCTACGACGACAACCTAATTCTAGAAAAGATTCGCTTGAACCTAGTACCGGGCAGTCGTATTGGTTTGCTTGGTCGAAATGGTGCTGGTAAATCCACGCTGATTAAGTTGCTTTCAGGCGAACTGAAACAACAAGGCGGCGAACTGAGCTATTCGCAAGGCGTTAAGATTGGTTACTTTGCACAGCACCAATTGGAAACGCTGCACCCTGAAGAAACCCCGCTGCAACACATGATGCAGATTGCGCCTAAACACACCGAACAACAACTGCGTGATTACCTAGGTAGCTTCGGTTTCCAAGGTGAAAAAGCGCTCGATAAAGTAGCACCTTTCTCCGGTGGTGAAAAAGCACGTTTAGTATTAGCGCTACTGGTATGGCAAAAACCAAACCTGTTGCTACTCGATGAACCAACCAACCACTTGGATCTCGACATGCGTCAAGCGCTGACTTTTGCCCTGCAGACGTTTGAAGGCGCAATGGTTATCGTATCGCACGACCGTTACCTATTGCGTGCAACTACCGATGATTTATACCTTGTACACGACCGCCAAGTAGCACCGTTTGATGGTGACTTAAGCGATTACTACAAGTGGCTAACCGAACAGCAGAAAGTTGAGCGCAAAGAAGCACAAGCATTGGCACCAGCAAAAGACGGTGCCAACAGTGCAGCAGCGAAAAAAGAGCAAAAACGTAAAGAAGCCGAGTTCCGTAAACTGACGGCACCACTGCGTAAAAAGCTTACTCAATTTGAAAAACAGATGGATAAATTAACTCAGGCTCTTGAAGAAGCCGAGCAAGAATTATCCGACACTTCACTGTATGAAGCTGAAAATAAGGCTAAACTGAATAAAGTACTCGCTCTCCAAGCGAGCAGTAAGTCACAGCTAGAAGAAGTTGAAATGGATTGGATGTCCACTCAAGAAGAGCTTGAGCAGATGGAACAGGATATGGATAGCTTATGAGCCCAGAGCACGCCCCAATATCACTAACACTGGAACGACTATGGCAATTTAGCCTTCAGTACTACAGTGTGCGCGGTGTAAAGGATGCGTGCCTAGCTTTGCAAAACCAGTTCCACGGCAACGTCAATTTACTGTTGCTTCTCAAATGGCTTGATGAGCAGCAATTGTCTTTTGCTGAAGAAGAGTGGCACAAAGTACAACAATGCTTGAGCCGCTCTGAAACCCTGCTTCATAGTTATCGAGAGCTACGTAAACACCTCAAAGCACACGTTGTCGACTCACTATACCGTGAAGCCTTACAGTTTGAGTTACAGCTTGAAAAGCAACAACAGTCCGATCTCGTCGACTGTATAAACTCCCTACAGCTTTACGCTAACCAGCAATCACCGCTCGCGTTTCAGTACTGTCGTTTATTAGGAGCAGAAAACCTCTACGACGCTTTTTCTGAACCAGCACCTCAGCCCTAGCTCATTCTCTTTCCTTTTTCTTCAATCAAGATCCAAGCTTAACTGCTCCCTGTCTCTCTTCATTTGCATGCACTGACTAATACGCACAATTAAGTGTTTAACGCACCTAACATTGATATTATTCAACTGGTTACCCATAGCCTGTTTTTGTGTCTCGTATAAGTGAAAGCCTTGCGCTTATGCCGAGAATCAACCAAGCTCAAATAAAAACGTGGGCGTTTCACTGCAAGCTCAACACGTTATCAAAGCCCATCAAAGAAGCATGGATCGTTTTTATGACAATATTTACCGCAGCCGCTGGTCTCTCTAATCCGCACTTACAAACCTTAGTGCCACGGTTTATTAGAAAACAGGCGCTGTTTCATCCTCACTGGCAAACCTTAGAAACTCCCGATGGTGACTTTCTTGATCTTGCTTGGAGCGAATCACCAGACTGTGACAACCCAAGCAATGATGATCGAAGTAACAAGCCGATATTCGTTCTATTCCATGGTTTAGAAGGTAGCTTTGAGAGCCCTTACGCCAACGGACTGATGAATGCGTTTGCTAAGGATGGTTGGTTGTCCGTGATGATGCACTTCAGAGGTTGCAGCGGAAAGCCAAATCGCTTAGCTCGTGCTTACCACTCTGGAGAAGTCGAAGATGCGCGCTTCTTTTTAAGGCATCTACACTCAAGGTTTCCCAATAACCCTAAGGTTGCGGTTGGCATATCGCTAGGCGGCAACATGTTGGCTAATTATCTCGCCGACTATGCTGATGATCCGTTAATCTCAGCGGCGACGATTGTTTCAGCCCCCTTTGACCTTGCTTGTTGTTCAAGCCGTATTGAACAAGGCTTCTCCAAACTCTATAAGAAGTACCTGCTCAATTCTTTGAAATCGAATGCATTGAAGAAACACAAGCTGCTGCAAGAGAAGATTGGTATATCAGCGGAAAGCATCAAGAAGATCGACAAGCTGTATGAGTTTGATGAGCGAATTACTGCGCCTCTGCACGGCTTCAAGAATGCACAAGATTATTATGCTCAATGCTCTGCCTTGCCGAAGTTGAATCGGATTAAGCTACCCACACAGATCATTCATGCGAAAGATGACCCTTTCATGACTGACGATGTGATTCCAAAATTCGTTCTACCTGACAATATCGATTATCGTCTGTTTCAAAAAGGCGGCCATGTGGGGTTCATTACCGGTAGCACGCTCAAACCAAGGTTTTGGTTAGAAGAAGCATTACCCGCCTACTATGAAAGTATTCAAGATTCGGCATAATGGCCGAGCCTTTTAAGGGCTGAGTGATAGGCGTCGCTAGACACACTAATCAACACATCAATAAACCTATTTATGAACATAAAAGAGAGAAGTATTTATGATCATCCCATGGCAAGACATCGCACCAGAAACGCTGGAAAACCTCATTAAAGAATTCGTGCTACGTGAAGGCACAGACTACGGTGACGTAGAGGTTTCACTGCAAAACAAAATTGACCAAGTGAAACATCAATTAGCCTCAAAGGAAGTCAGCATCGTGTTTTCTGAGCTGCATGAAACCGTTGATATTCAAGTCACAAAACGCTTCTAAGCTGCGCTCATAAAGGAGCCGTGTTATAGTTGTAAACGATTGCTAACAAGTAAGTTACTCAAAAGACAAGGGTTGTCATGTCCGCTAAACATCCAATTATTGCGGTGACGGGTTCATCTGGAGCCGGCACCACCACTACCTCAGAAGCCTTCCGCAAAATGTTCAATATGATGGACGTGAAGGCAGCTTGGGTTGAAGGGGATAGTTTCCATCGCTTCACTCGACCAGAGATGGATGTCGAGATCCGTAAGGCGCGCGAGCAAGGTAAGCACATCAGCTACTTTGGTCCACAAGCTAACGATTTTGGCGCATTAGAAGAGTTCTTCCGTCAATACGGAAATGAAGGCACGGGTAAAGTCCGTAGCTATCTACATACCTTCGATGAAGCCGTTCCTTACAACCAAATGCCCGGCACCTTTACGCCATGGCAAGAGATCCCTGAAAACTCGGATGTGATGTTCTACGAAGGCCTTCATGGTGGCGTAGTCGATGGCGACATTAACGTCTCGCAACACGTCGATCTGCTTATCGGCATGGTACCGATCGTAAACTTGGAGTGGATCCAGAAATTCGTTCGTGACACACGCGATCGTGGGCACTCTCGCGAAGCGGTGATGGATTCTATTGTTCGCTCAATGGATGATTACCTTAACTACATTACCCCGCAGTTTTCGCGTACTCATATCAACTTTCAGCGTGTCCCTACCGTAGATACATCGAATCCACTTAACGCCAAGGGGATTCCAAGTTTAGACGAAAGCTTCGTAGTTATACGTTTGCGCGGCATCAAAAACGTCGATTTCCCTTACCTTTTGGCTATGATTGATGGCTCATTTATGTCACGTCATAACACGCTCGTGGTGCCAGGAGGCAAGATGAGTTTTGCTATGGAGCTCATTGTAAGGCCAATTCTACAACAACTAATCGAAACCGGAAAAATAGGTTAACAAAACGACATTCTGGTTGATTACTTTTCATACCGTGATCATGTGCACAATTTTGCGTAAAAAATCGTAGCTTGGTCACGATTAAAATCAAGAAATAGTACCTGAAAAAGGATACTATTCTTAAACGAAACACAAGATAGCTTGCAGCACTCAACGAGTGCTCTTATCCTAACTGAGTCAATTCAGGCTTAGCTAAAATACGGAAAGCGGCAAGCATACCCTGCAGAGGAAGTGAGATATTATGGTTCTAGGTAAACCTCAAACCGATCCAACATTAGAGTGGTTCCTTTCACACTGTCATATTCATAAGTACCCTTCAAAAAGTACTTTGATTCATGCTGGTGAAAAGGCAGAAACCTTGTACTACATCGTTAAAGGTTCTGTGGCTGTTCTTATCAAAGACGAAGAAGGTAAGGAAATGATTCTTTCTTACCTAAACCAAGGCGACTTCATCGGTGAACTTGGACTTTTCGAAGAAGACCAAGAGCGTACTGCATGGGTTCGTGCTAAATCTCCTTGTGAAGTAGCTGAAATTTCTTTCAAGAAATTCCGTCAACTTATCCAAGTGAACCCAGATATCCTGATGCGCCTTTCAGCGCAAATGGCAAACCGTCTACAAGTAACTAGCCAAAAGGTTGGTGACTTAGCGTTCCTTGACGTTACCGGTCGTATCGCTCAAACGCTACTTAACCTAGCGAAACAGCCAGATGCAATGACTCACCCTGATGGCATGCAAATCAAGATCACTCGTCAAGAGATTGGCCAGATCGTTGGTTGTTCTCGAGAGACAGTAGGTCGTATCTTGAAGATGCTTGAAGAGCAGAACCTAATTTCTGCACACGGTAAAACTATCGTGGTATACGGCACTCGTTAATCTCGATTAACTGAGCCAAAAATTTGAAAGCCACCAAATGCAAATTTGGTGGCTTTTTTGTTTTCTTAAGATCCAGAGAGCAGATGCGAGATGCGAATAGAGGACCTACCGCGTCCCAGCGCAAACACTCTCGATGCGAAGCGTACCCGCACCTTTAGGGCAAAGCCCGTGCTCGTATCTTTCTTTAACCGTTGGTGCTTTCAAAGATTTTGTCAGCTGATGCCGCGACAAATCCGGTATAAAGATCACCATTGGCCATCGCATAACGCTTAGCGAACTCATAGAAGCCACCAGGAATCATCTCATTGCCTTCAACAAATGAAACTGGGACTTTATCTGCCATTGTTGATGATTGCTCTAATAAGACCTCTGGAGAGCCTTTAACCTCACCGCCAGATGCGTTGATAGTAAAGCCAGACTCGCTCAGGTAGTCATTCACCGCCTGCACTTCATCAAAGTTATTCAGCTGGTTCACACTTACCGTAAAGTGGTTTGCACCATATCCATGAGCCGCTAGCCAAGATGCGTATTCGCTCTCTTTAGCTAGTACTTGGAAATCAGCGAGGCTCAAATCCCATTGGCGACCACCAAACAAGAACTCATGACCTTGAAGCTTGCTTGCATCAACCTGCTCAACTAACTTAGCAACGATCTGTTGTAATTCACTAGAACACTCTTCGACCTTCAATTCACTAATGAACACTTTTGGCTGCTTCGGGTCTGGGTGCTCGTAGTGTTTAGCCACTAGCTTCTTGCTCTCAAACAGGTAGTCGCCACACGCCTTGTAACCCAGTTCAAGGAAAGGCTTAGCTAGTGTTTCAATACCGAGAGGGGCAACATTAAAAGTACGCAGTGCAATATGGTCGTTGATCAGCGCTTCATCTTCTTTCAGCAAGTGATGCACTTTCTCAGCCGATGGACACAGCCTGTGAATGTAATCGTCCCATAGTGATTTAAAGAGTAGATCGGGCGTCATGGTGACTCCTTGTCAGAGGTTCTAGCAAGCTAGTAATTTGGATTAGAAAGGGAGAGGCTGAGACACAGAGTCAGCAGCCATCAGCCTGTGACATACTTGTTCTATTATTATCTACCGCCCAATCTAGGTGTCGGACGTGATGGAAAAGGGAAGCGATAACACCACTTCCCTGTTTCAAGCTTAACCAATGAGCCTAAGACTCATTAGCCTAAATTAAAGCTCAATACCTGGGCTAAACGTAGCTGGCAGTTGAGTTTCACCGCCTTCCATTGAAGCCATAGGGTAAGCACAGTAGTCAGCCGCGTAGTAAGCACTTGGGCGTAGATTGCCTGAAGCACCCGGGCCACCAAATGGTGCATCACCACTTGCGCCTGTTAGCTGGCGGTTACGGTTAACAATACCCGCACGGATATGGTCAACGAAGTATTCCCACTCCGAATCATCTGTTGATACTAAGCCAGCAGACAAACCAAAGCGTGTGTCGTTAGCTAACTCAACCGCTTGCTCTAGCGATTGGTAACGAACCACTTGCAGCAATGGGCCGAAGTACTCTTCATCTGGCAGTTCAGCAATGTTGGTTGCATCGATAATACCCGGAGAAACAAACGCCGCTTGACCCGCTTTTGCTTCTACTAGGCTGACACCACCTAACGATTGCAGATTAGCTTGCGCGTCTAGAATAAATTTAGCTGCAGCTTCAGAGATCTGAGGGCCCATGAAAGGTGCAGGTTCAGCGAATGGCTGATCGACACGAATCTTTTGCGTAGCTGCGACCAGTTTATCTAGAAGCAGATCGCCCTTCTCGCCAACAGTCACATACAAGCGACGAGCACATGTACAACGCTGACCCGCACTGATGAACGCCGATTGGATGATAGTGTATACCGTTGCGTCTGCATCACCGTATTGGTCGCTGATCACCATAGGGTTGTTGCCGCCCATTTCTAGTGCCAGCATCTTGCCCGGTTGGCCCGCGAATTGACGATGCAGGATATGACCAGTATTCGCACTACCCGTAAATAGCACGCCATCAAGACCTTTAGCATCAGCCAGTGCGATACCTGTCTCTTTAGCGCCTTGCACTAGGTTGATTACGCCAGCAGGAAGACCCGCTTCTTGCCATAGCTTCATTGCGAATTCACCCGTCCAAGGTGTCTGCTCTGAAGGCTTGAATACTACGGTGTTGCCCGATAGCAGAGCTGGAACAATATGACCGTTAGGTAGGTGACCTGGGAAGTTGTAAGGGCCAAATACAGCCATAACACCTAATGGACGATGACGCAGTACGATTTGGTTACCTGCCGCTTCACGCGAAGCTTCACCAGTACGCTCGTGGTATGCACGAATAGAGATAGCGATCTTGCCCGCCATCGCGCCCGCTTCAGTGCGAGTTTCCCAAATCGGTTTACCCGTCTCTTTTGCAATAATCTGTGCAATCTCTTCGCTGTTCTCTTTTACCTTCTCAGCAAAGTTCAACACGATCGCTTCACGCTCTGCAAAGCTCAATTTTTTCCAAACCAAGAAGGCTTCACGAGCTGCTGCTACTGCAGATTCAACCTGCGCTGGTGTTGCGCTATCACCCTGCCACACTACTTCATTGTTGTATGGGCTTACTGATGTCATGGCGTCACCTTGACCTGCCACCCACTGTCCTGCTATCCACTGAGTCATACTTCTATCCTTAAAATCTTCGACAGATAATCGCCGCTCTTACTGAGCCAACATGCGAACAAATTCGCCTTCTTTTACTTCAAGAGCGCTCGCTACTTCAGATGATAAAATCACTGTGTCGCTTGCTTGGTCATACGCACCTTTCGCGGCTACTGCGCGGAAGTTCTCAAACGAGGTATTACCAATTAGGAAGTCTTTAGAGCTAGAATGCTCTGCAATTTGAACCTGTGCTCTAATTGAGTGACGCACCGATTCGATGTTTCTTAGATCACACTCAACCGTTGGGCCTGCATCAAAGATATCGACATAGCCACGGTTAGTGAAACCTTCACGTTCCAACAACTTAAGTGCAGGGCGCGTATTGTCATGAACCTCTCCAATCACCGCCTGAGCTTCTTTGCTCAATAGGTTCACGTAGATAGGTAGCTTTGGCATTAGGTCAGCAATGAAACCTTTCTTACCTATACCGGTTAGGTAATCCGCAAGCGTGAAATCAATCGAGAAGAAATGCTCTTGCAGCCATTGCCAGAAAGGAGAATTACCTTCTGCATCCGATACACCACGCATCTCAGCAAAAATCGTTTTCGAAAAACGCTCTGGGTGCTCAGACATGATCAGGAAGCGACACTTCGACATCAAACGACCATTCAATCCACCACGGAAAGCTGGGCGCAAGAACAATGTGCAGATCTCACTGCATCCTGTGTAGTTATTACCGAAAGTCAGTAGCTTCACGACGTTATTCACGCCAAGCTTTTGCGATGAGTGAACCACTTTGCTGATGTGGTACGAATAAAACGGGACATCCCAGCCAATTGAGGCTTCAATGCCAGTCGTACCCGCAACTTCACCGGTTTCTGTGTCGAAGCCAACCATCAGGTAGCCTTCGTCACCGGGCTCAGTCACGTTTTGCTTGGCAAAGCTGTATTCAGAGTGAGTAATACGGTTAGTTAACAGTTCTTCGTTAACCGGAAGAGATGTGAATCCGTGACCAGATTCAACCGCGCAGGTATGCAGCGCATCGTAATCAGATAATTTTATTGGGCGAACAACTAGCATCAATATTCCCTCCAGATGCAAAATAGGCCCAAAACCAGAAGCTTGGGCCTTTAGCAGAACGTCATGGGAGCGCTCTATTGGCGATCATTCCTATGACGCCGCTCAGGCTAAACTAGCGTAGCGATTGCTTTGTCTAGTTTTGATAAGCCTTCTTCAATTTCTTGTGTAGTAATAACCAGTGATGGCGTGAAACGAACCACGTTTGCACCCGCAACCAGTACCATCAAGCCTTGTTCGCCTGCTGCTACCAATACGTCACGTGCACGGCCTTGCCACTCTTCGTTAAGTGCAGCACCTAGTAGTAGGCCTTTACCACGAACTTCACTGAAGATTTGGTACTTGTCGTTAATCTTAGCTAGACCATCGCGGAACAGAGCTTCACGCTCTTTCACGCCAGCTAATGTTTCAGGTTGGCTAACCACATCAACAACCGCCTCAGCAACAGCACACGCCAGTGGGTTACCACCGTAAGTAGAACCGTGCGTACCAACTTTTAGATGTGTCGCGAGTTCAGTGGTCGTAAGCATTGCACCGATAGGGAAACCACCACCTAGAGATTTAGCCGTGCTTAGAATATCTGGTGTCACACCTAGGCCTTGGTAAGCGTAAAAGTTACCGGTACGACCATTACCCGTTTGCACTTCATCAAAGATAAGCAGTGCATTGTGTTTATCACACAGTTCACGAACCGTGTTCACGAATTCAGACGTTGGAGAGATGATACCGCCCTCGCCTTGCAGAGGTTCCATCATGATTGCACAAGTACGATCAGAGATGTGCGCTTCTAGCGCTGCAATATCGTTGTAAGGCAGGTGAGTCACATCGCCCGGTTTAGGACCGAAACCATCAGAGTAAGCTTCTTGACCACCAACCGTTACGGTAAAGAAAGTACGACCGTGGAAACCTTGTTTGAATGCAATGATTTCAGATTTCTCAGGACCGTGAACATCCGCCGCCCAACGACGAGCTAGCTTCAATGCTGCTTCATTCGCTTCTGCGCCAGAGTTGGCAAAGAATACTTTTTCTGCAAAACATACGTCGGTTAGCTTTTTCGCTAGACGCAGTGCAGGTTCGTTGGTCATCACGTTACTTAGGTGCCAAATCTTGTTTGCTTGCTCAGTAACTGCGTTAACCATTGCCGGGTGACAGTGACCCAAACAGCTCACAGCGATACCACCAGCAAAGTCGATATACTCTCGGCCTTGTTGGTCCCAAACGCGTGCGCCTTCCCCTTTTACTGGGATCATTTCCATTGGGTTATAACAAGGCACCATCACCTCATTAAACAGACTACGTTCTACTTTATTTTCCACTGTCATCGTACATTCCTTCTCGATACCGCAAGCTTCGCAAATAAGCGTAATGGTTCATAAGTGAGACAAAGATATTTTGTCTCGCCATAATCCCGCTGCAGCATTATATTTACATTTAATTAACCTTTTCAATAGTAGATTATTCTTTAGCCATCCCTCACAACCAGCTAAACGTCACTACCTATGACTATTTATGCATCAATTAATCTGTTTTATGAAGCTTTTTTTACCTAAACGTATGACTAGTAATAGCAAAGCCTTACTGGCACAGCGGTATATAGGGTTCGAGAGGAAATAACGCGAATAATTTTGCATAGGCTAAAAACTTAGCGAAGCGAGAGAGAAATGTTATAAAAAGTGATCGGCGTCAGAGGGAGAGAGACGCGTAAAGCCCGAATTTAAACGCTTAACGAATGGGCTGACAGGTTTAACTGGCTTATTTAGGCGGAGAAAGGGTCAAATTTAAACACTTAGCGTGCTAGGAAGTTAGCGAGAAGTTGGTGTCCTTGCTCTGTTTTAATCGATTCAGGGTGAAATTGCACCGCATCAATCGGCAAGGTTTTGTGTTGATAACCCATGATCTCATCCATGCTGCCATCTTCAAACTCCGTCCAAGACGTCAGTTCAAAGCAATCTGGTAGCGTGCCATTTTTCACCACTAGTGAGTGGTAACGTGTCACGGTCAATGGGTTGTTCAATCCCTGAAAAACACTCTTGCCATTGTGGCGTATCGGAGAGGTTTTACCGTGCATCACTTGTCTGGCTCTCACCACTTCACCACCAAACACTTGGGCAATGGCTTGATGACCAAGACACACTCCTAAGAGCGGCAGTTTACCAACGAAGTGTTCGATGACTTGTAGAGAAATGCCCGCATCATCCGGTGTACAAGGACCCGGCGAGATAACAAGATGACTAGGATTTAGCGCTTCGATGCCCGCAATATCAATCTCATCGTTGCGAACAACTTTTACAGTTACCCCTAACTCACAGAAATACTGATACAAGTTATAGGTAAAGGAGTCGTAGTTATCGATGATAAGTAACATGGGTCGAAATCGTTTGCTAAATACTAAAGGATTGGGAGATATAGGGGCGGTATTGTGCAATACCCATAGCGAAAGGCAAGTGGAAACTGCATTTCGCCAATAATTAAGGCCAACCTAAGTTGACCTTAATTGTTTACAGATAGCCTTAAGTTACCTGAATTGGCTTGCTTGTATGGCTTGCCAATCTACTTACGATTTAGCTACTTGCGACGACGCCACATTGCTAGACCAAACAATGACATCAATGCACCCAAGCCGAATGAACCGCCGACTCTGAGCTCAAGAACCGCAGGATCATGATCCGATGAACGGAAGTGATCTTGGTACTTAGGCAGATCGCCTTTATACTCTTCGTTGTAGTCAAACAACGTCGATTCGCCACCGTTAATGTGCCAGTCAGTTGCATCCACAACCATGTCTTTCAGGCTGTCGCTGATCAACAGGTGATCCAGTGCGCCCACTTCGTCATTGTATGAGTAGCTCCAGCTGTCTGGGTGCTTTTGAGCCACAGCATTAATGTAACCGTAGTTCTTAGTAATCACCGCGCCGTTATCACCAAACTGTTCAACACCATCAATGTAAGTGTTACGAGCCGCTTTGATTTGCTTACCGTATTTCTCTTCAGAGTAATCCGTTAGCACCAGCATTGGATCTTCCATGCCGTACGAGTTCATATCACCCAGGATCACTTTGTGACCTTTGATACCATCGAGCGCTTCACCCAGTGCCACCGCCGCAGCTACGCGGAAGTTCTCACATGAGCCTTGCTTGTCGGCATCAACACCACCTTGACCACCCTGTTCAACCGGTGCTGCATCTTCCCAACACTTAGAGCCTTTAGATTTAAAGTGGTTAATCGCTACGGTCAGTTTCTCTTTGGTACCTTTGACCTTGAAAGTTGGCGCTAATGAGTCACGCTGGTAGTTCTTACCGTCCTCAATCACCTTACCTGAATCGTCTAACACCTCTGGTGCTTGTTGGCTTGGCATCGCGATAACGCGGCTGTCTTTTAGCTTAACTACCTTCTTACGGTAAATAACACCCGTTGTGATTACGTCAGTACCAATCGAGTCCATCTCGTCGGTTACGCCATCTTCATTTGAATCAACAGCGACAAACGTATAACGGTCTTTCTTACGCTCAATGCGATCATTCAGCTGGTTAACAAGCTGTTGAATCGCTGAACCTTCACCAAAGCCGTTGTTCTCAATTTCCATCAAACCAATGATGTCAGCGTCTAGACGAAGAATCGCGTTCACAATCTTCTCTTGCTGCATTTCAAACTCAGTGATGGTGTTCGCGCCACGGTTGTTGCCGTGCTGGTTCGCGTCACCGCCAAATGGAGAGTTGAAGTAGTTCAATACATTGAAGGTCGCAATACGCAGGTCACCTTCATCCATGTCTGGTTTGTCAGTACGTGGGTCGTTACGAACGAAGTTTTCAGCCGAGATCTGGTTAGTCGCAATTAAACGGTATTCACCGTAGCTGTAAGTCAACACACCTTCTAGGCCGACAATGGTGTCATCGATACGGATGTAGTCTTCGGTCGAACCATCTTGGTCGATGTCGGTACGGCCAAAATCTGGGTAGAAAGGAACTTGTCCGTCACCCGCTTTTTGATCCGTTTCAACGAAAAGGCGACGATCAGCGTTGTCTTCTGTTTGTTGTTTCGCTTCATCAGAACCGGCAGCAAAAAGCTGGTTCGGCTGCATGTTGATACGCTCATGGGCTAATACCATGTTGTTACGACGACCTGCGTAGTCATAACCGAAGGTACGCGTCACTCGCATATCAAGCGCTTCGGTTGTTTTCAGCAACATGCCTTCGTAGCGTTCAAGCGTTGCAGCGAAGTTCTCATCACTGTCTAGCGCTTCAATCGCCGTCGCTTCAGGGGATTGCTGTTCGCCCTGCTTTAGCCATTGGTTGTTTTCAACTTTAAGCTGAGTGTGGCTGTAGTATTCTTGAACCTTACCTTTCACACACACCACATCACCCGCAACTAAATCTGAGCTTGACTGGTTAGTGTGAATAAATAGACCTTCAGAGGTACTTGAATTGAAGTCATCCTCAATCGCTTGCAGATAGAAGCCTTTGGTTAGGCCAGTAGTCACTGCGCTAACTACACCTTTTACGAAGTATTCATCGTCGGTGATGTACGGGTAGCCATCGATGAACGGTGATGTTGCACCCTCGCCTTGGATCTCTTGAATGGTGGTAAATACCGGGTCTGAGCCATCTTCTGTACAAGTAAAGGCTTCTGGCAGCTCAACACTGTCTAGTGAACCTAGCCCTTCAATACTGTCTTTTGGTAGCGATACCCATTGTGAAGCATCAAACGTCGCAGAAGGTGTTTGTGTCGCACGAACCAAAGTAACATCTTTGCCCCAGTCCACATCGCCCATCAAACCAACAACATCATGCACCGAACCATCTGCATTCAAGATAGCTAGCGGGTCGTCACCATTATGATTAGCCAATGAAGCATTTAGAATGTCAGCGACCGCCTTAATCTCATCACTAGCACTGGTATGAGCAACAACAAGCACCTCACCGGGCGCTAAAACGTGGCCATCTAAAGGTAAAGTGGCGCCCCATGATCCGTTGCCATTGGCAGACTTCGCCAGTGAGTAACCATCTAAGTTAATGCTGCTATCGCCGTTATTGGCGATCTCAACCGCTTTGTTGTAGCTGCCGCCTTCCACATATTGTGAAATAAACAAATCAGCGTGTGCGCTTGTGGTTAACAAGCTACCAATTGCCACTGCTAGCAATGAAGGTTTGTGTAAAAGAGCCATCCGTTTCACCTGAGTTCATTGATTTATAGTCACTGCCATCTATGGGCAGTCATGTATTTTGTGGTAACTATCAGGTTTATTTATGAAAGGAATAAGTCAGTTGGCAAGAAAATGAGGAACTTATCACTTTGGAATCATCAATTGTTTGGCACGTTATATATTTCCAACATATATAGAAATGAGTATGAATTTATAAAGTTCAGAAGTGCTGAATAAGATCATCTGCACAGCATTAATATGATGGATATGCTAGTCAGATACTGCGTAAATTATCAATTCAAACAAGGGGTTTTCGAGGAAGGTAAATGGAATGGGCATTAAAAAGCCCAAAGTAAACAAAAGCTACTTTGGGCTCAAATTTTCAAGCGAGTCGTGTTAGTTCACCCTATGGGCGAGTAACAAAACCTACTGCTTCGTATGCTTTTTTCAGTGTTACTGCAGCACGCTCAGACGCTTTTTCAGCACCCGCTTTCATTACTGCGTCCATGTAAGCACGATCAGCACGGATACGGTGGTATTCAGCTTGAATCGGCTCAAGCATCTCAACTAATGCTGCGCCTACATCTTTCTTGAATGGACCGTACATCTCAACACCTTGGTATTGCGCTTCGATCTCTTCAAACGTTTTACCTGTCGCTGCTGAGTAAAGACCCATTAGGTTAGAGATACCCGCTTTGTTTTCCCAATCGTGAGCAATACGTGGCGGTGTTTCTGCATCAGTTTGCGCTTTGTTGATCTTCTTGATGATCGACTTAGGCTCTTCTAACAGAGTAATCACGTTCTTACGGTTATCATCCGACTTAGACATCTTCTTAGTCGCATCTTGCAGGCTCATTACACGTGCATTCACTGTTGGAATGTAAGGTTCTGGCACTTGGAAGATTGGCGTTTCAGGACCGTAGATGTTGTTGAAACGAGTTGCGATATCACGCGCTAGCTCTAGGTGTTGTTTCTGGTCACTACCTACTGGCACTTGGTGAGCACCGTAAAGCAGGATGTCTGCAGCCATCAACACTGGGTAGTCGTATAGGCCTACGTTTACGTCGTTTGAGTGACGTGCAGACTTATCTTTAAACTGAGTCATACGGCTCAGTTCACCCATTTGCGTGTAACAGTTAAGAAGCCAACCAAGTTGAGCATGCTCTGGTACGTGTGACTGAACAAATAGCGTGCTCTTCTTTGGATCAACACCGACAGCAAGACAGATTGCGAGTGCGTCTAGAGTCGCTTCATGCAGTGCTTTCGGGTCTTGGCGAACCGTAATTGCGTGAAGGTCTACAACACAGTATTGGCAATCGTAATCATCTTGCATCTGTTGCCATTGACGTAGAGCACCCAAGTAGTTACCGATACTTAGTTCACCAGATGGTTGAACACCACTCAATACGATGGGCTTGCTCATGGTTTTAATTCCTTTGCTTATTCGCTAAGTTTATTGAACGCTTAGCTTCTTAACTTAAATATAGAAAAGCCGCACAGCTCTTTCTGCGCGGCTCATCCAGTGTACTCATTGATAAGTATTTTGCTAGTGGGTTAGCTAACTTTTGTCCGCTTTATGCTGAAACTAGAACGACATCTAGTAATTGAGCAACGTTATCCGCCACATAGTCAGGGTTTGATGCTGAAATTGGCTCACCGTGATTGTAGCCATAAGTCAGACCAAACGAGTAGCAACCCGCATTCTTAGCCGCTTTGATGTCGTTGCTTGAATCACCAACCATCAACATCTCTTCCGCTTTAACGTTGTGCTTTTCTAGCAACCAGTTCAGCGCTACTGGATTCGGTTTTTTCTCTGGGAAAGAGTCGCCGCCTAAAACATCAACAAAGTACTTATCGATACCGTGTTGCGCCAGAACGTCGGGTACAAACTTCGATGGTTTGTTGGTCACAAGCGCCATAGTGAAACCCGCATTATGCAGCTCTGCCAGCGTCTCTTTTACTGATGGGTAAAGGTGGCTCAGCTTGTGGCCGCCCTGCTCGTAGAAATCATCAAACAAGATGCGTGCTTTCTTCAGCAGCTCAGGATCTAGGCTTGGATCAACAGTTAGGTTACGGCTGAGTGAACGCCCGATAAGCACGTCAGCACCATTGCCAACATAGTCGCGAACTTGTTCTTCACTCACTGAAGGGAAACACAGCTCCTGACAAGCTTGGTCAGCGGCGACAGCTAAATCAGGCACGCTGTCTAACAAGGTTCCATCCAAATCAAAGGCGATCAGTTTTATTGAGCTTAATGACATCTTACTTTCCTATTAATTATATTCGTCTTATGTGTTGAGCGATAAGACGTAAAAAAGGGGCCAATGAGCCCCTTAATATTCAATCTATCTGTAGTTTTACGATTATGCGTTTACTTTTGCAAGCTCTGCACGCATCTCATCAATCACTTCTTTGTAATCCGGTTGGTTGAAGATAGCAGAACCCGCAACGAACATATCTGCACCCGCTTCTGCGATTTCACGGATGTTATCCACCTTCACACCGCCATCAATCTCAAGGCGAATGTCGCGGCCTGACTCATCAATCAGCTTACGAACAGCACGTAGTTTATCTAGCGTGTGAGGAATGAAAGATTGACCGCCGAAGCCAGGGTTCACAGACATTAGTAGAATCATGTCTACTTTGTCCATGATGTAATCTAGGCAAGAAAGCGGTGTTGCAGGGTTAAGAACCACACCCGCTTTACAGCCGTGCTCTTTGATTAGCTGTAGAGTGCGATCGATGTGCTCTGAAGCTTCAACGTGGAAGGTAATCATTGATGCGCCCGCTTTTGCAAACTCAGGAACAATACTGTCCACAGGCTTAACCATAAGGTGAACATCGATAGGAGCAGTAATACCGTAGTCGCGCAGCGCTTTACAAATAGGCGCGCCAAAAGTCAGGTTAGGTACGTAGTGGTTGTCCATCACATCGAAGTGCACAACATCAGCACCAGCTGCGAGTACTTTTTCTACGTCTTCACCAAGACGAGCAAAATCTGCAGACAAAATCGATGGAGCGATTAGAAAATCTTTCATACCAAACCTCTTAAGAGTGAGTAAATTACGAATGTCACCGTCTTAGTGATATCTCATACACAAATACAAGACTCAAGCCCAAGACTATTTGGTGTGCAATTCTACCTAAGCACCTAAGCAGATCCTAGCAGTTCGAAAGATTAGTTTAAGAAAGTATCCGTTGGTCACTCAATTTAATGAGTTTGGCGGCTGTTCTGACCAGACTATTCCGCTGATGTGTGTTGCTGGTTTTTCTCTTTATGGAAAAGCGCCAGCAGCTCATCAACTTTATTACGCCCAGCCCCATTACGGCTGATGGTGCGTTTCACCTTAACCACGTTCAACTCCGCACCATGATATAAGCGACGCGTTAGTGTCGTATCGTGATTTGAAATCAAAACAGGAATACCACGCTCCATTGCTGCTTTTTCAGCAACATCCGCCAATGCAGCTTGGTCATCTAAGCTAAAGCCATTACCTGCGTATGAGGTAAAGTTAGCCGTGTTCGACAACGGTGCGTATGGAGGATCGCAGTAAACCACACAGCCCTTGCGCGCGCGGCTAAAGGTTTCATGGTATCCCTCACAGACGAAGGTGGCCTTTTTCGCTTTCTCGGCAAAAAACTCCAGCTCGGCTTCTGGGAAGTAAGGTTTTTTGTAAGAACCAAATGGGACGTTAAAGCCGCCCTTCTTGTTGTAACGACATAGGCCATTAAAGCCAAATCGATTCATATACAAGAAAGCCAACGAACGATACATGACGTTATCTGTACCATTGAACTCAGCGCGAATATCTAAGAAGGCTTCTTTGCGGTTGTTCTCAGGACAGAACCAGCGCTTCGCTTCCGTGATATAAGTTTCAGGATCGGTTTTAAGTAGGTTGTACAGGTTGATAAGATCGGGGTTGATATCTGCAAGCAGGTACTGTTCAAAGTCAGTATTCAGAAATACTGAGCCGGCACCGACAAACGGTTCTACCAATTTACGAGCAGGTGGCAGGTGACGTTGGATGTCTTCAACTAGGCCATATTTACCACCAGCCCATTTTAGAAAGGCACGCTGCTTTTTCATTTACTGCTCTATCTATCAACTCAAAAATAAGGCTGCGGAATGTAACATATTTTGAGGCTAAGCTCAGGGTTATTTCGCACGTTCTATCTCTCGATGCACTTGATTCATCGATTTTGCCCAAGGTTCCAACTGTTGAAGGGGTTTTGATAACGCACTTACCGCGTCTCGCGCCACTTGAATCGTTGGGTAATCTTGATAAGTGATGATAAACCACTTGGTGTCGTTACGAAGTGTTGGGTAGATACGAACCTTGTTCTCAAGGTCATATTCTTCAATGAAGGATTGCACATCCTCCAATGAGGTCATCGCACTCAACTGCAAGGTATACGCGCGCGGCGAGATAGCTTGTAACTCTTCACGAGCAAATGAGAAGGTAATCTTTTTAGTCGGCGGTGTTGAATCAGTTAGATCTGATTCTTCATCAACTGTTGGTTGTGGTTCGGCTTGTGCTGCATCAGGTTGCGCGCTAGCCGCTGCCTCTGTATTTTCCTCAACAGCCGCATCAATCGCGCTGGTATCGGCACTTTCAGGCTTATCATCAAGCAGAGCATCAACCACGTCAGAGGTGATCACAACGCGTTGCTGATCTTGTTCCACTTCCCCAACACTCGCGGTATCTTCAACGACAGTTGGCGGCAAAGATGAGCTATCGTCGTCAGCGCCTTGGTAACTCATGTCAGCTTCGGTTTCAGAATCTACCATTCCGTCGATACCAGCTTGCTCGGTACCACTTTCCACTTCAAAAGTTGGGATAGCTGTCTGTTCAATCGGTGCGATAAGCGACTGCGCTTTATCGTCTGGTGTTGGCTGACTGAACATCCACCAATACCCACCACCAATTAAAACCAACAACAAGGCCACCACAATCGCGATATTGATCGGTGAGCCAATAATTGAGCGAATAATAATCCTTTTTTCCACTTTCAATTCTCCTAAAGCCATTAACTCACCAGGCAGAGGTTGCGCTTTACTAAACGCACGTCGCACGCGAGTTTCAGACTCATCATCAACATATCGAATCACCAGTGATTCAAAGAAATGTTCAGCTTCTGGTTGCGAAAGGTCATCGATCTCGAGATCGATAGGCTTGTGTTGTTGACCGTAACTCAAACGCGTTAATAACGTATCTAAGTGGCCAGGTTCCGAGAAGAGAACGATATTGATCGTCCATTGAGGGTTTGATTGAGCTTCTAGTACCAACATCCATAATTCGGATACCAATAGCTCAGAAAGTCGTTGGGCATCATCAACGACGATAACCACATTACACGGCTCTCCATCCAGTAACCTAGTCAGGCTATCTGATAAAGAATCATGTTGATTAAACAGGGGATCAGAAACAATTTGGCTAAGAATAAGCGCGCGGCGTTGTTGATCGTCTTGGCTTGGATGACAAAGCAGTAAACACTGATTTTTTTCAGTCGACCACGCTTCCAGATAACGCTGAGCTAACCAAGAACGGCCCGAGCCAGTTTTACCAGCAACCGTGACTAGGTTTGAACCAAAGTTAGTCAAAAGCTGTAAGCGCTCTAGCAGCTCAACTTGAGATTCTAACTCTAATACTCTTAATTCATGAGCCAAACTCATTGGGGATCCCTACTGATAAGATCGATCAGTAAAACGCTTCAGTTGCCTAGAGTTTAGCTAGGCAACCTCACAACCAAATTTAAAGAGTACGGCAGAAATCGATCGCTTGTTTAATGATGTCTTGAGGCACATCAGCAACCACTTCAGCAGTACCAATACTTGTTGGTAATACCAAACGCAACTGACCAGACAGCACTTTTTTATCGCGCATCATGTGCTTCATAAAGTCTTCAAAAGACATGCTTTCTGGCGTATGGATTGGTAATTTCGCATTCTTGAGTATAGAAATAATTCGCTCAAGTTGCTGCTGAGAGATCAGCCCCTGTAATTGAGCAGTTTTCGCTGCCATTACAGTGCCTGACGACACAGCTTCACCATGTAGCCAATTACCATAGCCTAGTTCTGCTTCAATCGCATGACCAAATGTATGACCTAGGTTCAATAACGCTCTGATTCCTGACTCTTTTTCATCTAAAGCCACCACTTCAGCCTTAATTGCACAACAACGAGCAATCGCGGTGATCAGTGCCTCTTCATCAAGTTGATAAAGTTTCTCTAGATTCTGCTCCAACCAATCAAAGAAGGCTTCATCGTAAATGATGCCGTATTTGATCACCTCAGCAATGCCAGCTGCAAACTCACGCTCTGGAAGCGTTGATAAACAGTTAGTATCGATGATCACAGATTTCGGTTGGTAAAAAGCGCCGATCATATTCTTACCAAGAGGATGGTTTACTGCGGTTTTACCACCAACAGAAGAGTCCACTTGAGAAAGAAGGGTCGTCGGGATTTGAATGAAATCTATACCGCGCTGGTAACAAGAGGCAGCAAAACCGACCAAGTCACCGATTACACCACCACCTAAAGCAATCACCACCACATCGCGGCTGTAATTTCCTTCAAGCATGTAGCTCATCACTGAATTGAACGTTTCAAGGGTTTTGTACTGTTCACCGTCTGGCAGCTCGAGAAGAGATGTCTGACAGCCTACTTGATCCAATAGCGATAAAATTTTATCTGCATAAAGAGGCGCTACTGTCACATTACTGATAACAACAACTTTCTGTTTGCCTGATAAAAAAGAAAGGTACGCCGGGTCTTCAAATAACCCGGCGCCAATAGAGATAGGGTAGCTACGCTCAGCTAGATTGACCGTAATCCGTTCCATGGGTTTGCTCTCCGAAAAAATGAACTTAACGTTCTTCTAGCATTTTTACGATCTGGTTGGCTACCACTTTTGCACTTTGGTCGTCAGTACGAACTGTATAGTCCGCCACTTCTTCGTATAGTGCGTTGCGAGATACAGCTAGATCTTCTAGCACATCACGCGGGTTGTCTGTTTGAAGTAGAGGGCGTTTCTTGTCGCGGTTAGTGCGAGCAAGTTGCTTTTCAATTGTTGTCTCTAGGTATACAACAATGCCTCGTGCAGATAGACGGTTACGGTTTTCTTTGCTCAACACTGAACCACCACCTGTCGCAAGAACAATACCTTGTTCTTCTGTCAGATCATTGATTACAGATTCTTCGCGCTTACGGAAACCTTCTTCGCCCTCAACATCAAAAACCCATGCGATGTCAGCGCCAGTGCGCTCTTCAATCACAGTGTCAGAGTCTAGAAACTCCATATGAAGTTGGGAAGCTAGGTGTCTACCAATTGTACTTTTGCCGGCGCCCATTGGGCCAACAAGAAAAATATTGCGTTTCTCAGCCATGTTTTTAGCAGTAATTTACAACGTTAATTCAATGACATCGCCACAAGGTAGGTCAGTACAAGTACTGAAATTAAAAGGCCCGTGGCACCGATTCCTCACAGATAATTCGTGATAAGACCCGAAATTATCAAGGTTAGGTGCCACTAATGCAACTTTATTTTTAATCTAATTGTTCATTACTGAATCACAACTTTGGGTGTGACAAAAATAAGTAGTTCACTTTTACCCACATTTTCATAGCTGCGACGGAACAATGCACCCAAAACTGGCAGGTCTCCCAACAGAGGAACTTTATCCACCGTGCTGCTTACGCTGTGTTGAAATATCCCGCCAAGAACGACAGTTTCACCATTATTAACAAGCACTTGCGTACCTATTCTTTGCGTGTCAATTGCTACCGCTTCCCCTGTTCCGGTCTTGACCACTTGCCCAGGTCTATCTTGAGTCACGCTCAAATCCAATACCAAACGATTGTCGGGTGTGATCTGCGGCGTCACCTTGAGGCTCAATACCGCTTTCTTAAATGCGACCGACGTTGCACCACTTGAAGAAGACTCTAAGTAAGGGATTTCAGTACCTTGCTCAATATAAGCGGGCTTTTTATTGGTGGTGATTAAGCGTGGGCTAGAAATAATCTCAGCTTTCGACTCTTGTTGAAGTGCCGACAGTTCAAGGTCGAGCAAAGTATCCGACCCAAGCTTGGCGACTTGAAAAGCAATGCTCGATGCATTCGGCGATGTCGCCCCCAAGTTAACGTTGAGGTAGTCATCAATCGCACTGTTGCCACCATCATCGTCATACGGTGTGATTTGTGATGGATGATTACCTTCTATTGAACCACCAACGGTGAAGCTTCCGTTGGTTGATGAAACGCCCCAGCGCACGCCAAGCTCATCAAGATTACCCTCAGTGACGGTCACGATACGCGCCTCTATCTGCACCTGTTTCACGGGAATATCTAAGGATTCAATGATGCCTCGTATCACGGTAATGTTCTCCTCCAACTCACGAATCAATAAAGAGTTAGTGCGCTCATCAATGGTAATCGAACCGCGATCAGACAACATGCTGACCGCACCTTCACCGCCAATCATGTCGGCAATATCGGTGGCCTTAGCAAAGTTAATCTTGATGATTTCCGACTTAAGCTCCCCAAGCTCCTCTTCTAAACGCGATTTTTCTAACGCTTGTTGCTCTCGAAGATCGAGCTCCGCTTTAGGTGCCACCAAGATAACATTACCATCAACTCGCTTATCCAAGCCTTTAACTTGCAAGATAATGTCGAGAACTTGCTGCCAAGGTACGCCATCTAAACGTAAAGTGAGGTTTCCGGCGACCGAATCAGATACGACTAAGTTAAAATCGTTATAGTCAGCAATCAGCTGCAGGACATTTCGTACTGGGATGTCTTGGAAGTTAATCGATATCAGCTTGCCCTCTTTCTCTAGAACGCTTTTTTCTTTGGTCACTTGATCGATAACTGGTTTGCTGATCACCACCTCAATAAAACGTCCCTTTAGATTGTATTCATACTGATAGTCATTGCTAATCGTCGCTAGAAGCCGAGTGCTTGGTGTCTCTTTATAGACTTCAATACCTTCAACCAAGGTAGCGAAGTCTTTTACATCTAGTAGGTAAAGCTTGTCATCATCAACCTGAGTATTGATCAACTCGATACTTAACCCTTCCTGAGCACGTTGAACATCCACCACAGCGGTGCTGGTCGCTAGCTCAATGATAATGACGGCGTCTTTATCCTTATTAACCCTAAAATCAATATTCTCTAATTTATTTGGTAGGCTCTCTGCGTAACTAAATACGCTAAAAACCAACATCACAGACACCATCAAGCCTTTCAGCCCTTTGTTCATTGACTCACTTATTCCTTTAATCATATTTACATCTCATATCCACATCATGTGACATTGGTTTACTTCAGAGCCAGCCTAACGTTGCGCTTATACCAACAACCTAAGCCATCTGGAAGAGTTTCATTAATCTGAACGTACTGGCTGGTCACCTTAGTAACTCGGCCATTGTTTAGGCCGATAAACTGGCCTTTCTTGACGTTTACCACGTTGCCTTTCGGTGTTTGCACTAGCCCAAACACACTTGAACCACTGCCCATTACACCTCTTAAACGAAGCTTGCTCAGCGGGTACTTCTCTAACTTTCCGTTACGAGAGCGAGCGCTAGGTTGCCAACAGTCTTTCTTAACCAAAGGCTGGTTTTGCACAATGGCTTCTTTAGGAAGTTCAAAGGGAGGACGAAAGGCTCGGCGCTGATAAGTCGCCGCCGTGAATTCAGTTGCTGGGACAAGTTGCTCGACATCTTTTCTCGCCTTAGTTTCAACCTGTGCCACGAAGTCTGGGAGTGAATCCTGATTTGCTTTGCAGCCTGACAGTGCAAGCAGCAACACGATTGAGTAAAGCGCGCTATTGGGTTTCATCATTGACCTCCGATTTAAACTGGTAGGTATAAGCTCGAACCCTAAAGTGCAGAGTGCTACTTTCTTGGCTAACTCGCTGCCAGTTCACATCATCAAAGCTAATGATGCGCGGCAGCTTAGCGATGGCAGCCGAAAAGTCACCAATCTCATGGTAGTCACCCGTCAGCTCGATATTGAGCGGTAAACGATAGAGAAACTCCTTGTTCTGTTTTTGTCCCCAATCGATTCGAGTAAAGGTCAGCGAATTATCCAAGCCGAGTTCATTCACAGACGCCAACATACTGGCTAGCTCTTTTTGAACAGGCAGCTGCTCTAACAGGTAATCGTAGCGACTGGTTAGTTCATCCAGCTGACTCTGCAATTTAGGCAAGGCTGCAACCTTATTGGCCTTAATTCGCAAGGTCGTCTTTAAGGTTTGTTCTTGTTGCTTCATCTGTTGCAGTTCATCGTCGAGTGGCAACACATAAAGCCAAGTGCCTACACCTTGGATTAACACTATCAACACCAGAATCACGAGAAGCTGAGGCAGCAATGGCCACTCGGTGATCTCATCAACATCGAGATCTTGCAAGCTCATTCTATTTTGAAGGTTAGCCATGATGCGTCTCCTTCTCTTTTCTGCTCGCGGTTGTGTTTTCTAAAGAGACAGGGCTAAACACAAAAGAGACCTTGAAGGTCTGAAATTCTTTATTGAAGCGTTTGCGGTTATGAACGATAGAGTGCATCTCGACCCCTTCCAGGGAATCTGAGCGCTCTAAGTTGTCCAACATAGTCGCAAGACGAGCGGTACTGTCACTGATGCCCGACATCTCAATCTCCTGACCATTCATCTTTATCTTGTCGACATACACGCCCTCAGGAATCAGCTCTGGCATCAGGTTCATGAAGTCGGTGGTTTTATTGCGGCCAAGCTGCAAAGACTCCACCACATCAAGTCGAGTGAGAATGGCTTTGTGCTCTTGTTCGGCGACTTTTAATGACTGAATTTGTCGGTCGAGCTCAGCGATGTATTGATTAAGATAATTGAGGCGCGCTTGCTGCCTGGCTTGTTGGTCATAAAAGTAGTTACCGACCGCCCATTGCCCACCAAGCGCAATGATGACGCCAAGAATAACCAAATGAACAAAACGCTTCTTATGCTGAGCACGAATCTCATCACGCCACGGCAGCAAGTTAATTTGATGCAACATGCTTTTCTCCCTGCCACTTGAGTCCGCTCATCGCCATACCCGCGGCAATACCAAAGTGTTGCCAGTCCATTGGCAGTCGACGTCTCTTGGCGACCTTGTTCTCAAACAGAGACAAAGGATTCAATGACTCACAGCTCAGCTGAAAATGGCGCTCTAACTCTTCGGTTACCATAGGAATACTCGCACCCTCACCCATCAGCCAGATCCCAGAGATAGGTTGCTGCGCATTTCCCGATGAATAGAGCTGTAATTGGCGCTTGAGCTTCTCAATCAAATGAACAATGAATTGATGGGTATCTTCAGCCGTGCCGAACACACCTTCTATATCACTTGGGTTATCCGAGCTGCGAAGATCTTGAGTACCAAAAGCGATGTCTTTATAGAAAGGCGCTGAATTCTGCGGGATAACTCCTAACGACGTTTGGTCGATTCCAACATCCACCAGCAACCAGTTATTCTTATCGGGATACAAGCGCGAAGCCAATTGCCAGATGTTTAGCAGCCCATGGGCCTGTGTATCTACCACCACAGGTTTAAAACCAGCCTTAGTTAATGTATCCGCTCGGCTATCGACGACTTCCTTACGAGTGGCGTACACCTGATAACTGCTTGTCGAACCTTTACCAAATCGTTTGTCTTCCAGCTTTACAAAATCTAAACTCAGCTCCTCGATAGGAAAGGGAGATTGATGGGCGAAGGTTTGATAGATAGAAAACTCTTTTTCTCTGTCTTCTAACTCACTCTCTATTTGTAGTACTTTGCTGATCACCGTGTTATCAGGTACCGAAATGGCGACGTTGCGACAGCCAAAAGGCAGTCCTTTCCTAAGTTCTTTAAGTTTCTTAACAGTTTTCTGATACTCCAAAGTATGGTTAGCTGTAAAAATGTCGTCCGAAATCGGCAGCTCTTTGTATCCCACTAGGGCATACAACTCCCCCACGGGTTTTAGTACCACGGCTTTGATGCTGTGATGATTTATATCTATACCTGTAATTAATGATGAACCCATGTGACCTAGCTCCTGAAGTGCCAAGCATTTCGTTGATTATCTAGGGGTTGTGATTATTAGTTAAATAAGCGTTAATAAACGAAAGCTAAGTTTTTAGCCTAGAGTACAAGGGTTTGCTGCTTATCAGCCTTAACTAATCAGGGATTATCCGGTGAAGTTCATAAAGCGATTATTCATATTTACATTGATTTGCATGATTCTTGGAGTCAGTACAATTTTCGGGTTTTATTATTACGTAAAACCAGAGTTGCCTGATGTTGCCACTTTGCGCGACGTAGAACTCCAAACGCCGATGCAAGTCTTCAGTCAAGACGGTAAGTTGATCTCTCAATTTGGCGAAAAGCGTCGTAATCCGGTGACTTATGACGAGATTCCTCGCCACTTAGTTGAGGCTCTGATTGCCACCGAAGATAGCCGTTTCTATGAGCACCCTGGTATTGACCCAATCGGTATCACACGTGCAGCACTCGTGGTTGCAATGTCGGGTTCAGCAAAACAAGGGGCGAGTACCATTACTCAGCAGCTTGCGCGTAACTTCTTCTTATCTAATGAGAAAAAGATTATGCGTAAGATCAAAGAGATCTTCATTGCGATCCACATTGAGCAACTGCTTAGTAAAGAAGAGATCATGGAGCTTTACGTAAACAAGATCTTCCTTGGTCACCGTTCGTATGGTTTTGGCGCTGCAGCACGTGTTTACTTCGGTAAGGATCTTCCTGATCTAACACTGAGTGAAATTGCGACACTTGCGGGTATGCCCAAAGCACCTTCGACAATGAATCCTATTTACTCTGTTGAGCGCGCGACTAACCGTCGTAACGTCGTATTGCGTCGTATGTTAGACGAGCAATACATCACTCAAGCAGAGTTCGATGACGCTCGTAGCGAAGAACTTATCTCGAAATACCACGGTGCAGAGATCGAACTGAGCGCGCCGTATGTTGCAGAAGTTGCACGTGCTTGGATGGTGGAACGCTACGGTGAAGAAGCTTATACATCAGGCATGAAGGTCTACACGACTGTTGATTCGAAACTGCAAAAAGCAGCGAACCAAGCCGCAATTAAGAACCTACTTGGCTACGATGAGCGTCATGGCTACCGTGGCGCTGAAAAAGTATTGTGGCAGACTGCGCAATCAGCGTGGGATCAAGAACAAATCGTTAAACACCTTAAGTCTCAACCAACCTATGGTGACCTAGTCCCTGCTGTTGTTACCGCAGTTAATTCGAAAAGTGCGCAAATTTGGGTTAAGAACCAAGGTAAAGGCACTATCGAATGGCAAGGTATGAACTGGGCACGCAAATTCCTAACGGATAACCGCCAAGGACCAGCGCCTTCTCAAGCAAAAGAGATTCTAGCTGTTGGTGAACAAATCTGGGTTCGCCATGAAGCCGTTACAGGCGATGAAGTCTCTGAAGAGCCGACAGAAGAGTCAGCGACTGCAGAATCAGAAACACCAGTTGTATGGCGACTTAGCCAAGTACCTAATGCGAACACCGCATTTGTTGCAATGAATCCGAACAACGGCGCTGTGTTGTCGATGGTGGGTGGCTTTAACTTCGTACACAACAAGTTCAACCGTGCAACGCAATCTATTCGTCAGGTGGGTTCTGGTATCAAACCATTTATCTACTCAGCAGCGATTGAGAAAGGCTTAACGCTAGCCTCACTGATCAATGATGCCCCGATTAACCAATGGGATAAGAGCCAAGGCACAGCATGGCGACCAAAGAACTCGCCACCGACTTATGTGGGTCCAACTCGTCTACGTATTGGCTTAGCTCAGTCTAAAAACGTAATGGCGGTACGTGTACTACGCGAAGTAGGCCTGGATGATACTCGTAACTACCTTACTCGATTTGGTTTTGATATTGACGAAGTACCGCGCTCTGAAACTATTGCGCTAGGTGCTGGTAGCTTAACGCCAATGAAAGTAGCGCAAGGTTACTCGGTATTCGCTAACGGTGGTTACTACGTTGAACCTTTCTACATCAGCCGCGTTGAGACTCCATTTGGCGAGACTGAGTTTGAAGCGACACCAAAAGTCGTCTGTAAAGAAGATTGCAAACAGACCATCACAGCCGATCCAATGGCGGATGAGTTTGCAGAGCAAGACGTGGATGCGAAAGTTCAATACGCACCTCAAGTTATCTCTGAGCAGAACGCATTCCTAGTTCGTGAAATGATGTACAGCAACATCTGGGGCGGCGGTGATTGGAGTGCGGGTACAGGTTGGAACGGTACAGGTTGGCGTGCACAACCACTGAAACGTCGTGATATTGGCGGCAAAACCGGTACGACTAACGACTCGAAAGATACTTGGTACAGCGGCTACGGCCCTGGCATGGTTGCAACGGTATGGGTTGGTTTTGATAACCACAACCGCAACCTAGGCAGAACCAAAGCGAACTCAAACCTTGGTAAGAACCAAATTACGGGTGCAGAAGCTGGCGCGAAAACAGCAGAACCTGCATGGGTTGATTTCATGGGTACTGCGTTAGCGGGTGTTCCTGCTGAACGTAAAGAGATTCCGGAGAACATCGTTCGTGTTCGTATCGACCGTGAAACTGGCTTATTGACTAATAAGTTCGATAGCTCATCAATGTTCGAGTACTTCGAAAAAGGCACTGAGCCAACCGAGTACATCACAGAACGTTTCAATGACGACATCTACTCAACCTCATCAGGTGAAGCAGTAGAAGAACTGTTCTAGCTAGGGTTTGTTGAACCTAGTAAGTTGAACCAACAAAAAGGGTTGATATGAATTCATATCAACCCTTTTTTTATATCTATACCTTACCAGCTTGGGCTCTGAGATCGAGTGTTAAGCTGTTTTCTCCAGTTGAGTTCGGATAGTCTCAGCCAATTGCTCGAAACGTCCCTTCAATGGAGAACCCGGACGGTAAGCCACGACAATTCTACGTGAAGGCGTTGGATTCACCGCAGGTACGTAACACACACCGTCTTTCTGCTTCTCTTTCGGCACAGATAGCTGAGGAAGCAAGGTAATACCCGCCCCCGCCGCAACCATGTTACGCAGCGTTTCTAAGCTAGTCGCCTTAAAGCGCTCATCATCTTTGGCGCCCGCCGCAAAACAGAAGCCCAAGGCTTGGTCTCTTAAACAGTGACCGTCACCTAGCGCCAGTACGGTCTGTCCATTTAGCTGCAGCATATCGATAGTGTCTTGCTGAGCCCACTCGTGGTCACATGGAACGGCAACACTTAAGGGCTCGTCATACACATCAATCTCTTTGAACACCGCGGTTTCGTCAACTGCAGCCAGTACCAAGCAATCAAGCTTGCCATCTTCAAGTTGACTCACTAGCTGATGGGTCTGAGCTTCATGCAAGTAAAGCTCAAGATCTGGGAAGCTCTCTTTAAGATGAGGAACAATCTTAGGCAAGATGTAAGGACCCACGGTTGGAATAAAACCAATGTGCATTGGCCCCGTCATCGCTTCACCGTGGCCACTCGCCATATCTTTAAAAGTTTTCACTTCATTGAGAATACGCTTGGCTTGTTCAACAAGTTGTAACCCTGATTCTGTAAATATCACCTTCCTTGGACTACGCTCGGTTAACTGAAGTCCGATTTCATCTTCTAGTTTGCGTATTTGACCGCTTAGTGTTGGCTGACTGACAAAGCACGCTTCTGCCGCTTTTCGGAAGTGTTTATGCTCTGCGAGCGCTACCAAGTATTCAAAGTCACGAATGTTCATGATCAGTCTCTTACCTCAGGTTTTAATAAGAACAAGGGTTCTAACAAAAACATTTAAAAGAAAAATGCCATTGATAGAATTTACCTATCAAAACCATAACATCAAACGATTAGAGCTATCAAAGGATTTATCTAATAATGGGCTCAACGAAACGAAACAGAGCGAAGAAAAACGTTAAGCTCTGATAGAACAAAATTAAAAATACTATTTAAGGAAATCAATATGTTTGCATCTAAAGAAGGTCAATCAATCCCTCAAGTAACATTCCCAACTCGCCAAGGTGATGCATGGGTTAACGTAACGACTGAAGAGCTATTCAAAGACAAAACAGTTATCGTATTCAGCCTACCAGGTGCGTTTACGCCAACATGTTCTTCAAGCCACCTACCTCGTTACAACGAGCTACACTCTGTATTCAAAGAAAACGGTGTTGATGACATTCTGTGTGTTTCAGTAAACGACACATTCGTAATGAACGCTTGGAAATCAGACCAAGAAGCAGAAAACATCACATTCATCCCAGATGGTAACGGTGATTTCACAGACGGCATGGGTATGCTAGTTGAGAAAAACGACATCGGTTTCGGCAAACGTTCATGGCGCTACAGCATGCTGGTTAAAAACGGCGTGGTAGAAAAAATGTTCATCGAAGAAGACGTACCAGGCGACCCGTTCAAGGTTTCTGATGCAGATACTATGCTTAACTACCTTGCTCCTGAGCACAAAGAGCAAGAGTCAATCACAGTATTCACTAAGCCAGGCTGTCCTTTCTGTATGAAAGCAAAACAGAACCTAATCGACAAAGGTCTGAACTACGAAGAAGTGGTTCTAGGTAAAGATGCAACAACAGTAAGCCTACGTGCAATCTCTGGTCGCACTACCGTTCCTCAAGTATTCATCGGTGGCAAACACATCGGTGGTAGCGAAGAACTAGAAGCTTTCCTAGGTTAATCACTTAGTCGCAAGTAAACGCTTAGTAAATAAATAGCAGTAATACCAGCTAACCCACCCTCTTGTGGGTTAGCCATTCCAAACGCTCTTATCTGAGTTTTGGAAAAAAGAATATAGCTGGTGACTCGCCTGTCTTTTACTAACCTATAGTTAGTAACAAAAAGCAGAACCACAAGCTAAACCTAATAAAACAGAATCACAAAACTGACCCACTATCCTGACTCTCAAAAAATCACCAGAGTTGGAGGGGTTCGTTCAAACCAAATTTAGCCATTGCGAGAAAATTATTATGAAACAAGTCAATGTAGATGTAGCAGTTATCGGGGGCGGTACGGCAGGTTTAGGTTCTTACCGCGCTGCAAAAGCACACACTGACAGTGTCGTGATGATTGAAGGCGGCCCTTACGGTACAACCTGTGCTCGTGTTGGTTGTATGCCATCTAAACTGCTTATTGCAGCAGCGGAAAGCGTACACCAAATCGAGAAAGCACCAGCTTTTGGCGTTCACCCACAAGGTGATATCGTGATTAACGGCCGTGAAGTGATGGACCGAGTGAAGTTTGAACGTGACCGTTTTGTTGGTTTTGTTTTAGAAGGTGTTGATGAAATCCCAGAGCAAGACAAGATCTCTGGCTACGCAAAGTTTTTAGACGACAGCACACTACAAATTGATGACCACACGGTTGTCACCGCTAAACGTATTGTTATCGCAACTGGCTCTCGCCCTGCATACCCTGCCGTTTGGAATGAGCTTGGAGACCGTCTGATCATTAACGATGACGTGTTCAGCTGGGATGATTTACCAGAATCGGTTGCAGTATTTGGCCCTGGTGTTATTGGTCTTGAGCTTGGCCAGTCACTACACCGCTTAGGTGTGAAGACCAAACTGTTCGGTTTAGGTGGTCAAGTTGGCCCAGTAACCGACCCAGAGATCATGGCTTACGCAGATAAAGCCTTCAATGAAGAGTTCTACCTAGATGCCGACGTGAAAATCGAAAGCATGAAGCGTATTACCACTGAATCGGGTGAGGCTCGCGTCGAAATCCAGTTCATCAATAAGCAAGGTGAACTAGAAACTAACGTCGTTGAGTACGTACTGGCAGCAACGGGGCGTCGTCCCAACACCGACAAACTTGGCCTAGAGAATACCTCTCTAGAACTTGATGAGCGTGGTGTTCCAATCGCTGACCACTACACGCTACAAACATCATTGCCATCAGTATTCATTGCAGGTGATGCAAGCAACCAACTGCCTCTGCTACATGAAGCAGCAGACCAAGCCCGCATTGCAGGTGACAACGCTGGTCGCTTCCCTGAGATTCGTGCAGGTCTACGCCGCTCTAAAATCTCAGCGGTATTCTCTGACCCGCAAATCGCGATGGTTGGTGAATCCTACAAAGAGATCACCACCCGCTTAGGCACATGTGGTTGTTTCGCAACGGGTGAAGTGTCGTTCGAGAACCAAGGTCGTTCACGAGTGATGCTACGCAACAAAGGTATTCTGCACGTTTACGGCGAGCAAGGTACAGGCCGCTTCCTTGGTGCTGAGATGATGGGACCAAACGCAGAACACTTAGCTCACTTGTTAGCATGGGCACACCAGAACAAGATGACGGTTTCTGAAATGCTAGACATGCCGTTCTATCACCCAGTAATTGAAGAGGGTGTACGAACAGCGCTGCGTGACCTCAACGCGAAACTGCACTTAGGTCCAGAGATGGTGAAACACTGTCTAGATTGTGGACCTGGTTGTTAATCTCGGTTGATTGAGACAGAACACATAAATTAGATACTAAAAAGGAAAGCCATTGGCTTTCCTTTTTGTTTTTCGGCAACGAACAAATAACAGATTCCCGACTACGCTCCTTCGTCGCTTTCGGGAATGACGTTGATTTATTTAAGCCACTAAACCAAAACTTAAACCGTCATTCCAGAACCGAGGGACGAGGTATCTGGAATCTCTTAAAACCGTTACTTATCGCTAAATGCGAGAGAATTACTTCTCAGCTGCAATCACAGAGATCTCAACTAGCAGTGCTTCGCGAGCCATGTCGCCAGTCACACATGCGCGAGCTGGAGCGTGACCTTCTGGAACCCATGCATCCCATACTGCGTTCATTTCTTGGAAGTCTTTCATGTCTTTCAAGTAAATCGTTGCTGACAGCATGTGCTCTTTGTCGCTGCCTGCTTGCTCAAGTAGCGCTTCTACTTTATCTAGCATGGTCTGTGTTTGTTCAGTGATGTCTTTAGTTGCATCAGCACAAACTTGGCCACATAGGTAGATAGTACCGTTGTGTTTAACAATACGGCTCATACGTTGCTTGGTTTCTTGGCGCTCAATCATCGATCTTCTCTCTCTATGTCACCGTGATCCAATATCTTGTGACGTGGTATTATCAGGGCAACAAGCATAACGCGAATCAAGCCCAAGATGACATGTATTCATTGCAATAAAAATGAAAAAATCTTCAACAAACTCGGTCGCTGCCAACGTTGTATGAACCAACTCATGGTGCTGTCGCTCTTGAGTTGGGGAACATGGTGGTTACTTTTCAGGGAAGACCCGAAAACCATCAATGCCATCGCCTTGATGATGGCCGCTTTCGCGTTCAGTGGCTTGTTATCGCTGCATTGGATAATGAAGTTAGTGGTGCTGCCTTTAAGGAACAAAAAGCGTTAGCTGAGGAGTTTGCTGGATAGGCAATAATGGTTAGATGATAGGTTCAATACATCAATCGTGCACCGTAATTATCGAGCTATTATCATTTACCAAACAGCGGATAGAAAAAAGCCCCAGAACCAATCGATTCTAGGGCTTTCTTAGAAAATTCTAAGAAAAAGCAGTGGTACTTTAATAGACTGGGCTTTTCTTAGTTTGTTCCCAAAAAAGATCAGATTTTTGATCTTTTTTTTAGGAGCTATAAAATCAATGTCTTATGCAACATTAACCTTAGCGATAATCTGCTCTACCAAGTTCACTTCCAACGCCACTTCATCACACGCATGTTGACGAGGACACTGGTCACAATCTTTCAGTACCTTCTCAGGCAGTAGAGATTTCGATGTCGGTAAGAAATCATGCTTCATGAAGAACTCTGGTGTACGAGTCAGCACAAACACCTTCTTGATGGCCATTTGTCGCGCTTTCTCAACCAAGTGCTGCACAATCGCAGTACCCTGCCCTTGACCTTGCCAGCCAGCCTCAACACCGAGTGAGCGAATTTCTGCTAAGCCAGAGTCATACACATAGAGTGATGCACAACCTGTCACCTCTCCATGATGTTCCGCGACCGCAAACGAGCCAATATCACGCACCAGTTCATTACGAGAACGAGGTAGATTTTCACCCATGTTCGCCCAGTAAGCGACCATGCCTTCTAACGCTTCAATATCAGTCAGACGAGCAGGACGAACCTTAACGATGGAAGTGTCACGCTGTGATAAACGTTTCTCAGCTTGGTCAACCGCGTAAGCCACTTGCTGTGGAGATACACCACCTAGCGCGCTACGTTTTTCAAGACACGATTCAATGGTCAGGATGTCATATACATCCTCTTCAATCACCTCAGAGAACTCTTTCATCTCTGCGATGGTTAATTCTTCTAATGCACAGCCTTTAGCAATCGCCGCTACTACTGTTACACCGACAATATGGTGAGCTTCACGGAAAGGAATCCCTTTCGCTACTAGGTAATCAGCCAGTTCAGTTGAGTTCGCGTAGCCTTGTTTCGCCGCTTCAAGTGTACGTTCGCCGTTCACTTTAATGCCGTCAAAACAGAGCGCTGCCATTTCCATACAATCATTCCAAGTATCTAAAGCGTCGAACAGACCTTCTTTATCTTCTTGCATGTCTTTGTTGTACGCCAAAGGCAGAGCTTTTACTGTCATCATCATTGCAGCTAGTGAACCGTAAACACGGCCAGTTTTGCCACGGATAAGTTCTAACGCATCCGGGTTTTTCTTTTGTGGCATCAGAGATGAACCTGAAGTCACGGTATCTGCTAACTCGATGAAGTTTGATTCACCTGAGTTGTAGAAAATCATATCTTCTGCAAGACGCGAAAGGTGAAGCATAGAGATAGAAGCGATCGACATCAGCTCCATCACATGGTCACGGTCAGAGACTGAATCTAGAGAGTTGCGCGTTGCACGACGGAAACCTAAGTTGTGAGCTAACTCTTCACGGTCCATCGGGTAAGCAGTTCCGGCAAGGGCACCAGAACCCAGCGGACATGTATCTAGACGCTTAATCGCATCATTCAAACGAGAATAATCACGCTCAAGCATTTCAACGTAAGCCAAGCACCAGTGAGCAAAAGTTACCGGCTGAGCACGTTGTAAGTGAGTGTAGCCAGGAAGCACAGTTTCTTGATGCTGAGAAGCAACGTTGACCATTTGGCTCTGTAGGCGATCCAATGCCAATAGCAGTTGGTTACCTTGCTGACGACACCACAGTTTCAGGTCGGTCGCCACTTGGTCATTACGAGAACGGCCTGTGTGAAGCTTTTTGCCCAAATCACCGACTTTGCCGATAAGTTGTTGCTCAACCCAGCTGTGAATATCTTCTGCATCAGAACGTAGAATCTGTTCAGGATCTTCCATCACCTCAAGTTTTAGCTCATTCAGCGCTAACTCAAGCTTCTGCTGCTCTTCTTCTGTTAATACGTTGACCGACAGTAGAGCTTTAGACCAGGCAATTGAGCCCACAATGTCTTGCTCAGCCAATCGGTAATCAAAACGAAGAGAATCGTTAAAATCTTTGAACCGGGTGTCTGCTGCTTGGGTAAATCTACCGCCCCATAATGCCATTGTGTATCTCCTAATTGCACAGTGCTCACTGTTTTTGCAAATGATAATTCTGATTAAGATTCAGTATTTTTCTGATGGTTTAAACTTACGGCAATTCAAAATGAAAATAAAGTATTAATTCATTATTTTAACATATTTATTCACCAGAAGTTCAATCCATTGATTATTTTCAGCGTGGAGCGCGAATTATATGCCATTCGATAGTAAAAACCGAAGCTGATTTATTCGGCGAATAGAAACTAAAAAGCCCACTCACTAATCAATAGTGAATGGGCTTTGCATAATAATGTCTGTTTACTGACCTTTAAGCTTTCATCAAAGGCTAGCTCACTAACTCATTGTTAGCATTACTTTTGGCTATTCAGAGCACGAATACGACTTGATAGCGAGTAAAGACGGATGAAGCCTTCAGCGTGGCTTTGGTCGTAAACTTCATCTTCACCAAAGGTTGCAAACTCTTCTGAGTACAGGCTGTTGTCAGAACGCTTCTGAGTCACCGTTGCATGGCCTTTGTAAAGTTTGATAACCACTTCGCCATTCACGTCTTGTGCTAGTTCTTCTGTCGCTGCAAGGATTGACTTACATAGCGGAGTGAACCAACGACCATCGTATACAAGGTGAGATGCTTTAACACCTAGCTCTTCACGGAATTCGAATGCCGCTTTATCAAGAACCAGCTGCTCTACTGCACGCAGTGCTTCCATCATGATTGTGCCACCCGGAGTTTCATAACAACCACGAGACTTCATGCCAACAAGACGGTTTTCTACGATATCGATACGACCAACACCGTGCTTAGCGCCCTTCTCATTTAGGTAAACCAGTGCGTTGTATGGCGTCATTGTTTCACCATCAACCGCTACCACTTCGCCTTTTTCAACTTTAAGCGTCACTGTTTCAGATTCGTTTGGTGCCTGCTCTGGGTCTACAGTCCAAGCCCAGCAATCTTCGTTCGGTGCGTTCCATGTATCTTCTAGAACGCCACCTTCTGTTGAGATGTGCCATGCGTTTGCATCACGCGAGTAAATCTTAGTCAAAGAAGCAGTACAAGGAATGTTACGCTCTGCTAGGTAATCTAGACACTCTTCACGGCTCACTAGATCCCACTCACGCCATGGTGCAATTACGTGTAGGTCTGGTGCTAGTGCTGCGAATGCACCTTCAAAACGAACTTGGTCATTACCTTTACCAGTACAACCGTGACACAGTGCGTCTGCTCCTACTTTACGAGCAACTTCAACCTGCGCTTTCGCAATGATTGGACGAGCCATAGAAGTACCTAGTAGGTATTTGCCTTCGTAGTAAGCGCCCGTTTTTAGCGTTGGGTAGATGTAATCTGCCACCATCTCTTCTTTAAGGTCAGCGATGTAACACTCAGAAGCACCCGAAGCTTTCGCTTTCTCTTCGATACCAATCAACTCTTCGTCGCCTTGACCAACATCCGCAACAAACGCAACCACTTCACAGTCATAGTTCTCTTTCAACCATGGAATGATTACTGATGTGTCTAGACCGCCAGAGTAGGCTACTACAACTTTCTTTACGTTAACTTTGCTCATTTTCTTTCTCCTAGTTTCCATACTGCACATGGCGGTCAGCGTTGGAAATGACTTCATAATTATATGTTTATTTAATTTGTCTAAATTCTTTAAGTAGTGACTCGTTGTAAGACCTACTGAGGTAAAAACTGTGTTCCTATGCTTTTACCTGAAAACAGTTGTGTTAGCTTTTCTGGGTATCGCCAAGTGGCAACTTCGATTGGTCGTCCAAGGTCGTTAGCGGCTTCTAGTGCAGCTTGAACCTTAACGATCATGCCGTCAGTAATCACTTTGCCTGTAATAAGGTCATCAGCTTGCTGTTGATTAAGGCTTGGAATGAGGTGGCCTTTGCCATCCAACACACCACTTACATCAGAAAGTAGCACCAGTTCAGCATCAAGTGCGCCTGCAACGGCAACCGCTGCTTGATCGGCATTGACGTTCATCAGTTGGCCTTGCTCAGTCAGACCAATTGAGCTAATGATTGGCAGTGCGCCCGCATTAAGAATCGCTTGCAGAACGGTTGAGTCGCCCGGCTCCGCTTTTCCTACTGCGCCCAGCTCAGGGTTCAGTTCGCTCACTTTGCATAAACCACCATCTGCAAGGCTCAAACCAACGGCATTGATACCATCTTTAATTGCCTGACCTTGAAGTAGTTTGTTGGCCGTGCCCGCTAGTGCACCAGCGATCACAGGGATCTGGTCATAAGGAGTAACACGTAGCCCTTCTTTCTTGACGGTTTCGAGGTTCAACTTATTCATCAAATCATCAACAAGGTAACCACCACCGTGAACAATCACGATTGGTCGTTCTGCCTGTTGTTGGTAAGTAGAGATAGCTCCAAATAACTTGCTAAGTGTTTCACCACAAGATAGCGCAGCGCCACCTAACTTTATGATTAATGGTTGATTATTAAGGCTCATATCTAGATTTCCTTACACTAACGCAGTTAATGGCGCAAAACCATAACGTAAATTTAAACACTGCATCGCTTGGCTAGATGCACCCTTTAATAAGTTATCAATCGCTGAAACAACGATGATGTGCTGACCTTGAACCTTCCAACCTAAGTCGCAGAAAGGCGTCTGTTCTACATCTTGAATTCTTGGCAGTGTCTCTTCGAGTAGTCTCACTGCAGGTTTACCTTGGTAAGCTTGCTCAAAGGCATCTTGTATCTGTTGCTCTGTCACGCCTTCAGCCAGTTTCATGGTGATGGTCGCTAAAATACCGCGCTTAAAGTTGCCGAGGTGCGGAGTAAAAATCACATCACATCCTAAATGTGCAGCCATTTCAGGCTGATGACGGTGATTGAATACGCCGTAAGCTTGCAGACTCACTTCGCAGAAGCTGTTAACCATAGTCGCCTTACGACCCGCTCCAGTAACCCCGCTGGTCGCGTTAATCACCGGCCATTGGTTCTCATCCAGCAACTTCGCTTCAACCAAAGGCTTAATCGCCAATTGTGATGCGGTTGGATAACAACCCGCGACTGCGACAAGTTGAGCCTCTTTAATCGCTTGCTCATTCCATTCCGCTAAACCGTAAGCGGCTTTATCTAGCCATTGTTCGTGTTGGTGTTCAAAGCCGTAGAACTCTTGGTAGAAGTTCTCGCCTTTAACTCTGAATGCACCCGATAGGTCGAAGACTTGGCAATCGTTTTCTAGAAAAATTGGCGCTAGGTCGTGACTTACTTCGTGTGCGGTAGCTAAGAAAATCACATCAGACTGCTTTGCTACTTCTTCTGGATTCGTTAATGGCTGTACTGGCATATCAATCAAGCCAGCTAACTTACCGTGCAGTGCCGCAATAGGTTTACCTGCGTCTACACTATTGGCTGAGACATATAAACCTGATAGCGTGAGCTCAGGGTGTCTGTTTATCATTAGAGCCAGTTCTGCTCCTGTGTAGCCGCTTGCGCCAATGATCGTGGTTTTCAACATCTCAACACATCCATTCCTGAGGTAAGTTACATTTCAAAATTTGACTATTCATACTTAATTTTTGGCTTTATTTGATTTCTTATGCATTAAATATGATTTAATATGTGTTTTACCGACTTATAGTTTTCCTGTCAATAGTAGAAGTGAAGATATTATGCAATTACCGAGTTTTCTTGAGGTCTACAAAGGCCTAATTTCCACCGACTCTATTAGTTCTACCGATCCAAGCTGGGATCATGGCAACGAAAAAGTGATCGAAAAAATGGCTCAATGGTTTAAAGACTTAGGCTTTAGCGTTGAGGTCGTGGAGGTCGAGCCCGGCAAGCATAATATGGTCGCAAAGATGGGCTCAGGTGAAGGTGGCTTGTTATTAGCGGGACACAGCGACACAGTGCCATTCGATGAAGGGCGTTGGAACTTCGATCCTCACGCACTAACAGAACACAACAATCGCTTCTATGGGTTAGGCACGGCCGATATGAAAGGCTTTTTCGCTTTCGTTTATGAAGCGGCAAAGAAGATGGATTGGAGCAAACAGGCGAAGCCACTTTATGTATTGGCAACCTGTGATGAAGAGACCACCATGCTAGGCGCACGTCACTTCACGGAGAATGCACCATTTAAACCGGATTACTGCATCATTGGTGAGCCAACCAGCCTTGTGCCTATACGTGGTCATAAAGGTCATGTCGCCAATGCCGTGCGAGTAACCGGTAAATCAGGTCACTCTTCGGATCCTGCATTAGGTGTCAACGCCATCGAAATCATGCATGAAGTGCTGTTTGCTTTGATGCAGCTGCGTGACAAGTTAGTCAAAGAGTATCACCACCCGGGTTTCGCTATTCCAAGTCCGACTCTAAACCTTGGCCATATTCACGGCGGTGATAGCGCTAACCGAATCTGTGGCTGTTGTGAACTACATTACGACGTTCGTCCTTTACCAGGCATCAGCTTAGATGGGTTGGATAACATGCTGCGCAGCGCACTCAAGGAAGTAGAAGCAAAATGGCCGGGCAGAATTGAGATTACTCCGCTGCATGAGCCGATTCCGGGTTACGAGTGCCAACACGATCATCCATTTATTGGTGGTATGGAATCAGTGTGCGAGATTGAATCGCAAACCGTGAACTACTGTACAGAGGCACCTTTCCTTCAAGAGCTGTGTTCAACCTTAGTACTAGGTCCGGGGTCAATCGACCAGGCTCACCAACCGGATGAGTTCTTAAGCTTCGATTTTATTGACCCAACAATTGATGTTCTGAGTAAATCGATCCGTAAATATTGTTTCTAGTTATTGCTACCCGTTCGATATTTTTATACAAAAGCTACCCCAAAAGGTGGCTTTTATTCTGTTACCTCTGACATAGCCTGTTCTTGTAATTAAATTTCACTTTATTCCACAGTATTGAAAAATTCACTTCTCCCACATTTCTAAACCTAATAATTGCAAACTTAGAATGCTTTATTTGACTAGATACAGCAGTTTTCGCTAGATTGTGTACTTAACAAGGAACAATGGATGTAATTTTTTTACGAGGCAGGATGACAATGAACGAGAAATACGCCGCTCTCAAGAGTAACGTAAGCATGCTGGGACGCTTGCTAGGTAACACAATCCAAGATGCACATGGTGACGTTATCTTAGAGAAAGTGGAAACTATCCGTAAACTTTCCAAATCCGCCCGCGCAGGCAACAAAGCTGACCGTGACAGCCTAGTTGAAGAAATCAAAAACCTGCCGAACGAACAACTCACTCCTGTTGCTCGTGCATTTAACCAATTTCTCAACCTCACCAACATGGCAGAGCAGTACCACACCATCTCTCGCCACTGTGAGGAGCATGTTTGCGAACCAGACGTGCTGCAATCTCTATTTTCCAAATTAAACCAAAACGACATCAGCAAGCTAGATGCGGCTCAAGCTGTTCGCGACCTGAACATTGAACTCGTTTTGACTGCACACCCAACAGAAATCACTCGTCGCACCATGATCAACAAGCTGGTTAAGATCAACGAGTGTCTGTCTAAATTAGAATTAAGCGACCTATCACACAAAGAGCGCGTGAAAACCGAACGTCGCCTAGAGCAACTTATCGCTCAAGGTTGGCACTCAGATGTGATTCGTCAACAACGCCCAACGCCACTTGATGAAGCTAAGTGGGGCTTTGCGGTTGTAGAAAACTCTCTATGGGAAGCAGTACCAGATTTTCTACGCGACATGGATGGCCGACTAAAAGGCTACCTTGGTGAAGGCCTGCCGATCGATGCACGCCCAGTACACTTCTCATCTTGGATGGGCGGTGACCGCGATGGTAACCCATTCGTAACGCACACCATCACTAAAGAAGTGCTGCGCCTATCTCGCTGGAAAGCTGCAGACCTTTACCTAGGCGACGTTAATGAGCTGATTACCGAGCTGTCGATGACTAAGTGTAATGATGCGGTTCGTGAACTAGCAGGTGATGAGCACGAAGCTTACCGTGCAATCCTTAAGAGCCTACGCACTCTGCTGAACAACACGCTAGAAGTGCTTGACGCAAAACTGCATGATGCTGAAGTACCGAAGAAAGAAACACTGCAGAACATCGACCAACTTTGGACACCACTTTACGCGTGTTACCAATCGCTGCACGAATGTGGCATGGGCGTAATCGCAGATGGTTCTCTGCTTGATACCCTACGTCGCCTAAAAGCATTCGGTGTGCATTTAGTTCGTCTCGATGTTCGTCAAGAAAGTACACGTCACTCAGATGTCCTATCTGAACTGACTCGCTACCTAGGCATTGGCGATTACGACCAGTGGAGCGAGCAAGACAAGATTGCTTTCTTAACCAATGAATTAAGCTCAAAACGCCCACTGCTACCGCGCGACTGGGAGCCATCTGAACAGGTCAAAGAGGTTTTAGACACCTGTAAGGTAATTGCAGCTCAACCTCGTGAAGCCTTCGGCGCTTATGTGATTTCTATGGCTCGTACTGCATCGGATGTACTGGCTGTTCACTTGCTTCTGCAAGAATGTGGTTGCCCATACCGCATGGACGTATGTCCACTGTTCGAAACGCTAGACGATTTGAACAACTCAGAAGCGGTAATGAAGCAGCTAATGAGCATCGACTTGTACCGTGGATTTATCCAGAACCACCAAATGGTGATGATCGGATACTCTGACTCAGCGAAAGATGCGGGCGTAATGTCTGCAGGTTGGGCCCAGTATGACGCGATGGACAAGCTGGTTAAAGTTTGTGATGAAGAAGGCATTGAACTGACTCTATTCCACGGTCGTGGCGGTACGGTTGGTCGTGGTGGTGCGCCAGCGCACGCTGCTCTTCTTTCTCAGCCACCTAAGAGCTTGAAAGGCGGTTTACGTGTAACTGAGCAAGGCGAAATGATCCGCTTTAAGCTTGGTTTACCAGACGTTGCTGTAAACAGCTTTAACCTTTACGCAAGTGCGATTCTAGAAGCGAACCTTCTGCCGCCACCAGAGCCAAAACAAGAGTGGCGCGACCTAATGGAAGTGCTGTCTCAAGTCTCTTGTGAGGCTTACCGTAACGTGGTTCGTGGTGAAGAGAAATTCGTACCTTACTTCCGTCAAGCGACGCCTGAACTGGAGCTAGGTAAACTGCCTCTTGGTTCTCGCCCTGCAAAACGTAACCCGAATGGCGGCGTAGAAAGCCTACGTGCAATTCCATGGATCTTCTCTTGGAGCCAAAACCGTTTGGTACTTCCTGCATGGCTAGGTGCTGGTGAAGCCATTCAATACTCTGTAGACCAAGGCCATCAAGCGCTACTGGAAGAGATGTGTCGTGAATGGCCATTCTTCTCAACTCGTCTGGGTATGTTGGAAATGGTGTACTCGAAGTGCAACATGGAAATTGCGAAGTACTACGATCAACGTCTTGTTGACGAAGAGCTATTGCCTCTGGGTGAGTTACTGCGTGAACAGCTACAAAAAGACATCAAAGCGGTACTGAATGTAGAAAATAACGAGAACTTGATGCAGAGCGACCCTTGGGGGCTTGAGTCAATTCGCTTACGTAACATCTACGTTGAGCCACTAAACATGCTTCAAGCAGAACTGCTGTACCGTACTCGTAAGTGTGAAACACCACCAGCAGAGCTAGAAGAAGCGCTAATGGTGACGATTGCAGGCATTGCAGCAGGTATGCGAAACACTGGTTAATTAGTGATTTCTACTATAAAAAGAACAAAAGGTCGCCACGCGCGACCTTTTTATTTTGCAAAATAACCACTAGTGAGTATTTTGTCAGTTTTTTGGGTTATTTTGTCCATGTATTCTACTTTATGCTTATTATTTAGATATACTACTGCTCCGCTGCGGAAACACTCCAAAAAAATAATCTGCAGCAATTTGATCAATAAACTGGTCAACCTAGGTGATAAACGGCTTTGTAAGGTGACATAACCAACCGATGAGTTGGTGCTACTTAGACATAACCAATATAACGTGCCATTAGAAGCACACTTGTTGTTTAAGTATTTGTTTACTGTTTACCATTTGGATTTCAGACATGTCATTACCACACGTAATTCTAACCGTTTTAAGTACACGCGATGCTACTGGTTACGATATCACAAAAGAATTCTCCGCAAGCATTGGTTACTTCTGGAAAGCTAGCCACCAACAAGTTTACCGCGAGCTAAATAAAATGGCTCAGAACGACCAGGTAACTTGCGTGCTTGAGCCTCAAGAAGGCAAACCAGATCGTAAAGTTTACTCTATCACTGATGCTGGCCGTAGCGCGCTAGGTGAATGGTTTGAACAACCAACTGCACACCCAACCGTTCGTGACGAGTTCTCAGCTAAGCTAATGGCTTGTGCTGTACAACCTTCTGACGCTTACCGTGTACAACTTGCTGAGCTAGTAGAAGAGTCTCGCAAACTGGTTTCTCACTACAAAGAGATTGAAGCAGCTTACTACGCAACGCCATCAACTCTAGACAAGCAAGCACGCCTTGAGCGTCTTACTCTTCGTCGTAACCTACTTATCCGTGAAGCATGGATTGTATGGGCTGAAGAAGTACTGCTTGAACTTGGCGCTCTTGCTTAAGTTAAGCTAGAAGCTAGAAGCTAGAATAGCAAAAGGCTTGAACTCTTAGAGTCCAAGCCTTTTTTGTATCTATAGGATTTGAAATTTTACAGCCAGAGGCTTTTACAAGCACTTAGGCTTTACTTCTTAGACTTTGCTTAAAGCGCAGCGACTTGTGGACGAACACCTAATGTGTGGCAAAGTGCGTAAGTCATTTCTGCACGGTTTAGCGTGTAGAAGTGGAAGTCTTTCACACCTTCACGGCTCAGTGTACGAACCATATCAATTGCTTGGCTAGCACCAACAAGCTGACGAGTCGTTGGATCATCATCCAAACCTTCAAACTGCTTCGCCATCCAACCCGGTACTTTTACGTTGTTCATCGCAGCAAAGCGAGACGCTTGCTTGAAGTTAGAAACCGGTAGGATGCCCGGAACAATTTCAACATCTACACCAGCCGCCACACAGCGGTCTCGGAAACGTAGGTAGCTTTCAACATCGAAGAAGAACTGAGTGATAGCACGGTTAGCTCCCGCATCGACTTTACGCTTAAGGTTAATAAGATCCGATTGAGCGCTTTTTGCTTCAGGGTGAACCTCAGGGAATGCCGCTACTGAGATATCAAAATCGTGGCGAGATTTAAGTAGCTCGACTAGGTCAGATGCGTACATATCTGGCGCGCCGCCGCCTGCTGGAATATCACCACGCAACGCAACAATACTCTCGATACCATTCGCCCAGTAATCGTCGGCAATTTGAATCAGCTCTTCGCGACTCGCATCAATACACGTTAGGTGCGGTGCTGCAACTAAGCCTGTTTGGTTCTTAATCTCTTTAATGATTGAGTGGGTACGGTCACGTTCGCCCGAGTTTGCACCGTAAGTTACCGATACAAACTTTGGTTGAAGTGTTTTAAGACGGTGAACAGAATTCCACAGGGTCTCTTCCATCTTCTCATTGCTTGGTGGAAAAAACTCAAATGACACATTGATGTTGTCAGAAAGCTCAGCGATATTCTGATTTAAAGCGTCGATATGACTAGCGTGTGTGTATCCCATCTTACTCTCCCTGTGGCAAAAGCAACCACTAAAAACTCAAATCCTTAAACGACGTTTAGACGTCTATATGTCTGTAGAATGTATTGAATACGATTTAATGTCAACAGATCCATTATGAATTTTTTTCAAGTAGATCGTGAGTAAAACTCAAGTCGTTAGATGGGTCGCAAAGCAGAAATAAGGAAGAAAAAAGGCTGAGAAACACATCGTGCTTTCAGCCTTATTTATCTTAGTGAATAGTATGCTATTTAAGTGTCATAGCAAATGATCTGAGTATTAGAACAGGCTCGACATTCGGTTCAAATCAGACTGAATTGCACCAGCCGTCACTTCACGTCCAGCACCCGGGCCACGAATAACCAATGGATTATCTTTGTACCATTTACTCTCGATCGCAAAGATATTGTCGCAAGGCAGCAAGTTCGCCAGAGCGTGCTCTTTAGATAGGGCTTCAACACCTACGGTTGCCTTACCGTTCTTCTCTAAACGCGCTACGTAACGTAGAACTTTCTGTTGAGAGTGCGCTTTCTCTAAACGCTCGGCCAACTCTTCGCTTAGCACCGAAGCCTTATCAAAGAAGTCATCTACCGACAGATCTTGCAACTCTTCAGGGACCAGTGATTCCACTTTGACGTTTTCAGGCTCGATATCTAAACCCGATTCACGCGCCAGAATCACCAGCTTACGCATCACGTCTGAACCATCTAGGTCAGCACGAGGGTCAGGTTCAGTCAGGCCTTGTTGCCACGCTAAGTCAACCAACTCGCTGAATGGCACGGTGCCATCAAACTGTTGGAACAACCAAGACAGCGTGCCTGAAAAGATACCTGACAGCGCAATAATGTCATCGCCACTTTCACGCAAGTCTCTGACTGTGTGGTTAATCGGCAGGCCTGCACCAACGGTCGCGTTGTACAACCAGTGACGGCTGATCTTAGCGAAAGCATCCTGTACTTGATGGTAATACTCGCTCGATGCAGAACCAGCCACCTTGTTAGCCGAGATCAGGTGAATACCTTGTTGTGCGACTTGCAGATATTTTGCTGCAAGCACTGGGCTTGCCGTAACATCTAACACAACCGCTTCATCGTAGCCCTGAATAGAACCTAAACGCTCTAACCAGTCGTTACCATTATTGGCAATGGCTTCATCGTCAAAACACTTACTCACTGAGGTCGCATCAATGCCTTGATCGTCGAACCAATAGGTTTGGCTATCAACCACGGCTACCAATTCGAAGTTCATTCCACGGCGCTTTTCAAGTTCCGCTTTTTGCTCTGCAAACAGGCTTAACCAACTTGAACCAATGTTGCCCTTACCACACAAAGCAATCGCAACACGCTTCTGCGCTTGGAACAGTTGAGAGTGAATGCCTTTCACTAGGCTTGATGTTTCACTCTTACGAATGACTGCCACTAAGCTTAAGCCTGAGTTCGCTTCTGAGATGAACTCAACCGGCGAGCTCTTAAGTTGTTGGTAGAAACCGTAGCAATGGTTCGGGTTCTTAGTCACACCCGCACCCACAGCAGCAATCAGAGAAAAACCTTCTTTAAGCTTAATCTCAGCTTCAATCGCGTGGTCTTGAAGATATTCTAATGCACCACCAGCTATCTCTTCCGTGTAGGCAAGACGCAAGCAGTGTTGATCCGGTTCAAGCTCATAGGCAAGCGGCTCCAGTTGAGCACGCTTAAGCCCTTCAAGGACTTCACTCTCGAGACGGTCGAAATCATGGCCGTGCCCAAAGGTCAGTTGCACGATAAGCACTTCATCCAGAGAGGTAATGATTTTGGCGCCACGACCCGATGCCAGTACGCGCTCAATCTGTGTAGAGCCCGCCTCCGGCTGGTAGCTGCAGCGTAAGCTGAGATCCATAGCACTTTGAGCCACAGGCTGTAGCGTTCGGCTATGAAGCACTGGAGCGGCAAGACGAGCCAATTCACTGGCTTCATCAAGGCGAAGTAGAGGCAGTAGACACGCATCTGAAACCAAACGAGGGTCAGCGCTGTAAACGCCCGCCACATCACTCCAAATCGTCACGCGTTCAACTTCAGCCAAAGCACCAATCACGGTTGCTGAGTAATCCGAACCGTTACGACCAAGTAATACCGTTTCACCCTCGAAGTTCTGAGCCATAAAGCCCGTAATCACCACGCGGCAATGTGCATGCTGCGCTAAGGCTTCTTTGATCAGAGGATAAGAACGTGCGCGGTCAACTTCAGGTTGAGCACCCGCTTCTGCACGTAAAAAGGCACGTGCATCTTGAGCAACTGCTTGTAAGTCATGCTGGCATAACAAAGCAGCGAGTAGACGTGAAGACCAAACCTCACCGTGTCCAAGCACTTTTGCTTTTTGTGCTTCACTTAAAGGAGCCGTTAGCTCCCCCAAAGCGGTAAATTCTTGTTGAATGGTTGCCGTTAGCTGAGCCGAAGACTCACCTTCAAGCAGTGTTTCAATCAGTTCAAGCTGGAACTGACGAAGTGCCTGTAGGCATTCATGAGCAATACGACCATCTTTGTCGAGCGCTTCAACAAATTCAATTAAGCGGTTGGTTGTTTTGCCCGCTGCTGATACCACCACCAAATCAGTTGCTGTTGAGTATTCTCTAAGAATGTTGACCACGCGCTGATAACACTCAGGATTCGCTAAACTGCTGCCACCAAATTTATGTAGCTGGCGAAAGGTTGCCATTATTAACCCTCCCCTTCAGCGATAAAGCCTTGTGTCTTTTCAAACGCTTGCTTGAGGTCGTCAATCAAGTCATCAGCATCTTCAAGGCCAACAGAAAGACGCAGTAACTGTTGAGAAACACCCGCCTCTGCCAGTGCTTCTTCGCCCATCGCACGGTGAGTCATCGACGCAGGGTGACAAATCAAGCTTTCCACACCACCCAGTGATTCAGCCAAAGAGAACAGCTCTAATTTATCGACAAAGTACTTAAGCGCTTCGAATGAACCCGCAAACTCAAAGCTCAACATTGAACCAAAGCCAGACTGCTGTTTCTTCGCAATATCATGACCTGGATGTTCAGGGAGGCTTGGGTGATAAATAGTGCCAACGAGATCTTGCTGCTGCAGAGACGCCAGAATTTCACGTGAGCTTTCTTCGTGAACTCGCATACGCGCACCTAGCGTACGAATACCACGTAAAGTCATGTAGCTATCAAATGGTGTGCCGGTCGCACCAATACAGTTGCCCCACCAGGCTAGCTCTTCAGCGTGCTCTTCTGTCTTAGTGACCACAACGCCACCAATCACATCTGAGTGTCCATTGATGTACTTAGTGGTTGAGTGGATAACAAAATCCGCACCCAGCTCTAAAGGCTTTTGGAACACAGGTGTCAAAAACGTGTTGTCGACAGCAACCAGAGCACCAACCTCTTTCGCTTTGCGGCAAGTTTCTGCAATATCAACCACACGAACCAGTGGATTCGATGGGGTTTCGATTAAGATCAACTTTGGCTTAAGCGCGATCGCCGCATCTAGCGCAGCTTGATCCGATTGATCAACGAACAGAACTTTGAAGTCACCTTTCAGTGAGCGAGTGTTAAACAGACGGTAAGTACCGCCGTAGCAGTCGTGTGGTGCAATAATAAGATCATCGCCACCTAAGAAAGCAGAAACCCATAAGTTAAGCGCCGAAGTACCACAGTTAGTGACCACCGCGCCTTTGCCCGATTCAAGCTCAAACAGTGCAGTTTCTAGTAAACCGCGGTTTGGGTTACCAGAACGGGTGTAATCATACTTTGGCACTTCACCAAAAGCGGGAAACCCATAGTTAGTCGAAAGATAAATAGGTGGGACAACAGCATGGTGTTGCGTGTCTGACTCGATACCAGTACGTACTGCGATGGTTGCTGGCTTCCGGCTGCTCATAGGTGCTTCCTTACAAGTTTTGCGTCTGAGAATCACAGCTGCTTGTCGGCATTTTGCGGCTGTGTTAGATATATGTTATTCACTTTACTTTCATAAACGTGAGACGTCAACACTTCTAGACGTCTATATGTCTTTGCTTATGGCAGTAAATCCCGCTAAAATCACCACTATTAATTTATTCTAACAACTAAAGTGATGAAGGTACGCAATGGCCGACTGGAATGGTGAATACATAAGCCCATATGCTGAGCATGGAAAGAAAAGCGAACAAGTAAAGAAAATTACAGTTTCTATCCCTCTAAAAGTGTTAAAGGTTCTTACTGACGAGCGTACTCGCCGCCAGATTAATAACCTACGCCATGCAACAAACAGTGAGCTACTGTGCGAAGCCTTTCTACATGCGTACACAGGCCAACCACTACCAACGGATGAAGACCTTCGTAAAGATCGTCCTGACGATATCCCTGCTGAAGTTAAAAAACTGATGACAGAAATGGGTATCGAGTTCGAAGCGTTTGACGAAGAATAAAACAACTCAGTCACTGCCTTCATTATTGATTCGCTATAGCTGACCCATCTATCACATTATGCATTGCGTTTTTATGACTACGCTGCGAATGATAGACATAAAAAAACCGACTCCAGATGAGTCGGTTTTTTATTATCCTTTTCTCTCAATAGAGCAGCAGCTACTACGCCATGTAGTTAGCAGGCATCTCGATACGAGCTACGCCAGATTCAACAGCCGCTTCCGCAACTGCTCGTGCTACGCGAGGAAGTAGACGTGGGTCCATTGGCTTAGGAATGATGTAGCCTTTACCAAATTCCAGTGCGGTCTCACCCGCCGCTGCTAGTACTTCAGCTGGAACTGCTTCTTTCGCCAGTTCACGAATCGCTTTAACCGCCGCTAGCTTCATTTCGTCATTGATTTCGCTTGCACGCACATCTAATGCACCACGGAAAATGAATGGGAAACAAAGTACGTTGTTTACTTGGTTAGGGTAATCACTACGGCCTGTACCCATGATAAGGTCAGAACGAACTTCGTGTGCAAGCTCAGGTTTGATCTCTGGATCTGGGTTTGAACATGCAAACACAACTGGCTTATCAGCCATCAACGTTAGTGCTTCAGCAGGCAGTAGGTTAGGACCCGATACACCTAAGAACAGGTCAGCGCCTTCGATAACATCTTCAAGTGTGCGCTTATCCGTGTTGTTTGCGAATAGCTCTTTGTATTCGTTCAGATCATCACGACGAGTGTGAATCACGCCTTTACGGTCAAGCATGTAAATCTTCTCACGCTGAGCGCCACACTTAATCAGTAGTTCCATACATGCAACCGCTGCTGCGCCAGCACCTAAACAAACGATCTTACACTCTTCAAGTTTCTTACCTTGAAGTTCGATCGCGTTCAGCATACCCGCTGCCGTTACAATCGCAGTACCGTGTTGGTCATCGTGGAATACCGGTACATCACAACGCTCAATCAGGCGACGTTCAATCTCAAAACAGTCTGGTGCTTTGATGTCTTCCAGGTTAATACCGCCGAATGTATCTGCGATATTCGCAACCGTATCAACGAACTCATCGATTGTGCGGTGTTTTACTTCAATATCGATAGAATCTAAACCAGCAAAACGCTTAAACAGTAGCGCTTTACCTTCCATAACAGGTTTAGAAGCAATAGGGCCAAGGTTACCTAGGCCAAGAATCGCTGTACCGTTAGAGATAACTGCAACCATGTTGCCTTTACCTGTGTACTTATAAACGTTATCAACGTTCTGTGCGATCTCGCGAACAGGCTCAGCCACGCCTGGGCTGTATGCAAGTGCTAGGTCTTCTGCAGAGTTTGCAGGCTTCGTCAGTTCTACGGCAATTTTGCCTGGAATTGGGAACTCATGGTAATCAAGAGCTTGCTGACGGAATTGTTCTTGAGGCGATAACGCTTGAGAGGATTGATCTTGGCGGCTGTCTTCAGACATAGGTGTAGGTTCCTAGGATATTATTATTTGGGGGATCTTGTTCATGTTAATAGATGTACTTCAAAGTTCCTAGGTGGTTAAAGCCTCTGTCTCATTAAAAAACGAGATTTCACTACTAATAAGACCAGTGAGCAGTTGAAATTACTATCGCTTGTTGAACTTTCGAGCGGATTTCGAGAATGGAGTGTGGGGTGTAAGTTATGAAACAAAACTCAAGCGGGTTGCCTATCGTTTTCGAGAAGTTGATGGCTGAATAAGATTCAGCGTTTTCTTAAATTTCAGGCAACAAAAAAGGACACCGAAGTGTCCTTTTTATGTCTAAATAGCGAGAATTACTTCTTGCTAGAAAGAGCACCGAAACGCTTGTTGAAGCGATCAACACGGCCGCCAGTATCTACGATACGTTGCTTACCAGTGTAGAATGGGTGACATTTGTCACATACGTCTAGGTGGATAGATTCTTTTGCAAGCGTTGAGTTGAACTCAAATGTGTTGCCGCAAGAACAAGTTGCAGAAACTGCTTTGTATTCTGGGTGGATACCAGTTTTCATGGGATAACCTCAAGTAGGCCGTGTCGCTATACGATTCTAAGCCGCACACCACACGTAGTTAAAAAATAAAATAAAGACACCGCTGCATCACTAAACTGCGATAAAGCCATACCTTTAAGGCGCAGTATAGTAATGAATCTATAAGGCAGGATCAACTGATTTGATACATTTTTCACCAATAGCCTCTTTATTTCCTTTGTCGGCCTGAGATTTCGGGCTCTCGTTATATTCCTGCGTTAACTCGATACTCTCATCCAAACTGCTCCTCGAATTTAACGCCCTTATCCATTAGACTGTTCGCTCTCGTCAACTCAGATAAAGCTGTCCCTTTATGCGTCCAATGATTGCCCGCGTGGCACTGCCTGTTCCACTAGACAAGCAGTTCGATTACAAGATTCCTAACCACCTATTCCCGATTATTGGTGGACGAGTCTCTGTGCCTTTTGGACGACAAACCTTAACAGGTATTGTTACAGCTCTGGTTAACGAATCTGAATTCGAGCTAGACAAGCTCAAGCCCATTAAAGCCTTATTAGACAACCAACCCGTTTGGCCAGAATCGGTCTACTCACTCTTGGTATGGTGCAGCCAGTTCTATCAGTATCCACTGGGTGAAACCTTGGCTAATGCTCTTCCAAGCGCTTTACGAAAAGGCAAAGCTGCCGACTTCGCAACGCTTGTCGAGTGGCAATTGACCCCGTCAGGCAGAGATCAACTGATGCAAGGCTTTGGTCGTGCGGTTAAGCAAGCCAAAGTGATGCATATGCTTGAGCACGGCCCTGTTCCTCATCAAGAATTCATTGATGATGAAGTCGGGAGCGCGGTGCTTAAGACGTTGGAAGAGAAAGGTTGGATTGAGTCGGTAGAGAAAAAGCCAAAGCGCCAACCGTGGCCAGTTGAGCTTGAAAACGAACAAGACAAGCCGAAGCTCAATGCTGAACAAGCGATCGCGATTGCGACAGTAAATAGCCAAACCGATTTTAGTTGCTTCTTGCTAGAGGGGGTTACCGGCTCAGGTAAGACCGAAGTCTACCTGAATATGATCAAGCCGATTCTCGACCAAGGTAAACAAGCGTTAGTCTTGGTACCGGAAATAGGCCTCACTCCACAAACGATTAATCGCTTTAAGCGTCGTTTTAATGTGCCTGTTGAGGTGATTCACTCTGGATTAAACGATTCTGAACGACTGAATGCTTGGTTATCAGCGCGAGACAAAATAGCGGGCATTGTGATTGGTACGCGCTCGGCTCTGTTCACTCCCTTCGCTGATCTGGGAATTATCATTGTCGATGAAGAGCACGACGCCTCTTATAAGCAGCAAGATAGCCTACGCTACCACGCTCGTGATGTAGCCATCATGCGTGCTCATAAAGCGCAGATTCCGGTTGTGTTAGGCTCGGCGACTCCGGCTTTTGAAACACTGCACAACGCTCAGATCGGTAAATACAGTTACCTCACCCTGACCTCACGTGCGGGTGTCGCGCTGCCGACCACCAATAAAGTGTTGGATGTAAAGGGTGAATATCTAGAAAGTGGCTTGTCTGCTTCTTTGATTGCTGAAATGCAAAGACACCTCAAAGCAGGCAACCAAGTGATGTTGTTTCTCAACCGCCGTGGGTTCTCTCCAGCACTGATGTGTCACGATTGTGGTTGGACAGCCGAGTGTAAACGTTGTGATGCTTACTATACCTATCACCAATACAGTAATGAGATGCGCTGCCACCACTGTGGTTCTCAGCAGCATATCGTGCACAATTGCCAAGGTTGTGGGTCTGCGAACTTAGTGACAGTGGGTGTCGGTACCGAGCAGTTAGAGGCTCAGCTTGGCCAACTATTCCCTGAATACAAAACCATTCGTATTGACCGCGACAGCACCCGCCGTAAAGGCAGCTTAGAAAGCGCACTCGAGTCGATTCGTAAGGGTGAATTCCAAATTCTTATCGGCACTCAGATGCTTGCTAAGGGTCATCATTTCCCTGATGTGACACTTGTGGCGTTATTGGATGTCGATGGCTCTTTATACAGCAGTGACTTCCGAGCGTCTGAACGTCTTGCCCAGCTATTCATCCAAGTAGCGGGACGCGCAGGACGAGCAAGCAAACCCGGTGAGGTGATCTTACAGACTCACCACCCAGAACATGGGTTGCTGCAAGCTTTGCTGCATAAGGACTACAACCACTTTGCTCAGACGGCGCTGGCAGAACGTAAGCAGGCAATGTTACCGCCTTATACCTTTATGACTCTGTTTAGAGCAGAAGCCAATGACACTCGCTTGGTGGAAGAGTTCTTGCGTCAGGTTCGTCACACATTGGAATCGCACCCGCTGTTTGATCAATATTGCATGGTGCTAGGACCAACCCCAGCCCCATTAGCAAAACGAGCAGGCAAATCGCGCTGGCAGTTAATCTTACAGACTCAAACTCGCTCGTTAATGCAGAAGCTATTAATGAGCGCTAAGCCGGCAATTAATATGTTACCCGCCGCGAAAAAAGTTCGTTGGTCACTCGACATAGAGCCGCAAGATCTGAGCTAAACCCCTTCGGGTTAAAACTAATGATAAGTTTGTTCACAAATATTTCATATTTCTCGTGAGCAAGTTCACACGAGTCATGTGATTTTTGTTAATCTAGCCGTAACTTTACACGGATTAAACGAATAAAATATTGCAATAAAAAAAGTGTTAGCAACACTTTCATAATATCTATTCGATTACATTTATTATTCACGCCTTAGATACTTAGGCGACAAAGGAACTTAAAAGAGGGTTTAATTTATGGCGACAATGAAGGATGTTGCCCAGCTAGCAGGCGTCTCAACAGCCACGGTATCACGTGCATTGATGAACCCTGAGAAAGTCTCAGTTTCGACTCGTAAACGAGTGGAAACAGCAGTACTTGAAGCTGGATACTCACCCAATACATTAGCTAGAAACTTACGTCGCAACGAATCAAAAACCATCATCACTATCGTTCCTGATATCTGTGACCCTTATTTCGCCGAGATCATTCGTGGTATCGAAGATGCCGCAGTAGAAAATGACTACCTTGTCTTACTGGGTGATAGCGGCCAACAAAAGAAGCGTGAGTCTTCATTTGTTAACTTAGTTTTCACCAAACAAGCTGACGGTATGCTATTGCTTGGCACTGACCATCCATTTGATGTCAGTAAATCTGAACAAAAGAATTTACCACCAATGGTGATGGCGTGTGAGTTTGCCCCTGAGCTTGAACTGCCTACCGTACACATCGATAACCTGACCTCTGCATTTGAAGCGGTGAACTACTTAGCTCAGTTAGGTCATAAGCGTATCGCTCAAATATCAGGGCCAGTATCGGCAACGCTGTGTAAGTTCCGCCAACAAGGCTATCAACAAGCGCTGCGTCGCGCTGGAGTATCAATGAACCCTGCCTATAGCACCGTCGGCGACTTTACTTTTGAAGCCGGTGCTCAAGCGGTTCGTCAATTGTTGGCACTTCCTGAACAGCCTACAGCTATCTTCTGTCATAACGACGCGATGGCCATTGGCGCGATTCAAGAAGCGAAGAAGCTGGGCTTACGCGTTCCTCAAGACCTATCGATTGTCGGCTTTGATGACATCCAATTCGCTCAATACTGCGATCCTCCGCTAACCACCATTTCTCAACCTCGTTATGAGATTGGACGCCAAGCGATGTTGATGATGCTTGATCTACTGAAAGGCAACGATGTGCAAGCAGGTTCGCGTCTACTTGAAGCTAAATTAGTGGTTCGAGGCAGTACAGCACCACCTCGTATGTAACCTTCAAAAATACCCTTACAAATCTGCGGCACATTTTGATGTGCCGCTTCCATTTCTGTACTATTATCCTCGCGCAATCTGGATTACCATGAGGGCAGAATCAGCAACTATTGAAATGTCTTGTGGCTAATAGAGATTATGTAAAGCGCGGTCGTGGTACGAAAAAGCCGACCAAAAAACAAGCTCCTCGCCGTAAACCTTGGCGCAGTGGTCTTTTGGCGATCCTCCTTGCCGGTGGTTTTGGTTACGGACTTTACCTATTGAGTAATGATCCTGAGCCGCCAGCACCTGCTCCTGTGGTAACCAAACCAAAACCTAAGCCAAAACCAGCGAAAGTGATTCCGCCGCCTCCTGAAGAGAAATGGGACTACGTTGAAACGCTGCCAAGCCGCGAAATCGAAGTGAAAGCCAAAGAGCAAGAGATCTCGAAGATCCCTTACATCATGCAGTGTGGCGCTTACAAAACCTCGTCGCAGGCAGAAGCTCGTAAGTTGGATATAGCCTTCCAAGGTATCTCGAGTGAGATCCGCAAGAAAGATGGCAGTAGCTGGTACCGTGTGGTTCTAGGTCCATACAAGTTGAAGCGTGACGCAGAGCGAGATCGCCATAAGCTGCAACGAGCGAAAATCGAACCTTGTGCTATTTGGAAAGACACCGAGTAATTTAGATTCAGCGGCAGTCTCGGTCTTAGTAAAAGCCGAAAACCAAACACCGAAAGCCTCCCACTGTGGAGGTTTTCTTTTATCCCCTCCCCTTTAACCAAATTTCCTTACAACTTCCGCCGATAAGTTTGCACGACATCACTCACCCTTCCTTGAATTATCCGAGCGCCATCCTCATATACTTTTTATACCCAAAGATAAGAAATATTAAGAGGCCCTACTCGTGACTACCATTGTATCTGTACGTCGTAATAATAAAGTCGTCATCGCGGGTGATGGACAAGTATCTCTAGGCAACACTGTAATGAAGGGCAATGCCCGTAAAGTACGTCGCCTATACAACAACAAAGTACTGGCAGGTTTTGCTGGCGGTACCGCTGATGCTTTCACGCTATTCGAAAAATTTGAAAGCAAGCTGCAAATGCACCAAGGTCACCTAACCAAAGCTGCCGTTGAGCTGGCGAAGGATTGGCGTAGCGACCGTGCTCTACGTAAGTTAGAAGCACTGTTAGCAGTAGCGGATGAGACCGCTTCACTGATCATCACAGGTAACGGTGACGTCGTTCAACCTGAGAACGACCTGATTGCGATCGGTTCGGGCGGTAACTTCGCTCAAGCAGCAGCTACTGCACTATTAGAAAATACTGATTTAGATGCGCGTGAAATCGCAGAAAAGTCGCTGAACATTGCGGGCGACATCTGTGTCTTCACCAACCATCACCACACTATTGAAGAACTAGAAAGCACCGTTGAGCTGCCAAAGCCAGAGTAACGACCGCTTCCATCAATAACGTTGTATTCAACAGTGATTAAAGAATTAAGGAAAAACCATGTCTGAGATGACTCCTCGCGAAATTGTTCACGAACTCAATCGCCACATTATCGGCCAAGACAACGCTAAGCGTTCAGTAGCTATCGCTCTGCGTAACCGCTGGCGTCGTATGCAGCTTGAAGAAAGCCTGCGTGTTGAAGTATCACCAAAGAACATCCTAATGATTGGCCCAACAGGTGTCGGTAAAACTGAAATTGCTCGCCGCCTAGCGAAATTAGCAAACGCGCCTTTCATCAAGGTAGAAGCGACTAAGTTCACCGAAGTTGGCTACGTTGGTAAAGAAGTTGAGACCATCATCCGTGATCTAACGGACGTTGCAATCAAGATGACACACCAACAAGCGATGGAGAAAGTACAGTACCGCGCTGAAGAACAAGCTGAAGAACGCATTCTTGATGCCCTTCTACCACCAGCACGTGATGCTTGGGGTCAGAACGAGCAATCAACAGAAGACACCACCTCTTCAAACACTCGCCAGATTTTCCGCAAGAAACTGCGTGAAGGTAAGCTAGACGACAAAGAGATCGAAGTTGATGTAGCCGCGCCGCAAATGGGTGTTGAAATCATGTCACCTCCAGGCATGGAAGAGATGACAAACCAGCTGCAAGGCATGTTCCAAAACCTAGCAGGCGACACCAAGAAAAAGCGTAAGATGAAAATCAAAGACGCATTCAAAGCACTGACGGAAGAAGAAGCTTCAAAGCTTGTGAACCAAGAAGAGCTAAAAGAGAACGCGATCTTCAACGCTGAAAACAACGGCATCGTATTCATCGATGAGATCGACAAAATCTGTAAGCGTGGCGACAGCTCAGGCCCAGACGTATCTCGCGAAGGTGTTCAGCGTGACCTACTGCCTCTTATCGAAGGCAGCACAGTATCAACCAAGCACGGCATGGTTAAAACTGACCACATCTTGTTTATCACATCAGGCGCATTCCAAGTGGCTAAGCCATCTGACCTGATCCCTGAACTACAAGGTCGTCTACCAATCCGCGTAGAACTTGAAGCACTATCAGCACATGACTTCAAACGCATCCTGACTGAACCAAAAGCATCTCTAACAGAGCAATACATTGCCCTAATGAAAACAGAAGATGTGAGCATTGAGTTCACTGAAGATGGCATCAACCAGATTGCGGACGCAGCATGGCGCGTAAACGAAACCACTGAGAACATCGGTGCGCGTCGTCTACACACGGTAATGGAGCGTCTAATGGATGAGATTTCATTCGAAGCAACAGACAAAGCTGGCAGCAAGCTTGTTATTGATGAAGCTTACGTAACGTCGAAACTTGGTGAGTTCGTAGAGGACGAAGACTTAAGTCGCTTCATCCTGTAGCACACCAAACTCCAACTTATTGCTCTATCTCAAAGAAATAGCAGCTAATAAGCGAATTCAAGGCCCACTTTCGAGTGGGCTTTTTATTACCCGAAAAATGGGCGTATACTCAAATCACAGTTTGAAACGAAGACTTACAAAGAAATAGACCTACGATGAAACAATCTCTACTGATTTGGCTTGATGCCGCACGACCAAAAACTCTGCCTCTTGCACTCGTCTCTATTCTTACAGGAAGTAGTTTAGCGTTCGCCGGCGGTCAGTTTTCTTTATCGATAGCACTACTGGCTTTTCTAACCGCCACCCTATTACAGATACTGTCGAACCTAGCCAATGACTATGGCGACGCAGTTAAGGGCACAGACAACGAAAATCGCCTGGGACCAACACGCGCCATGCAATCTGGCGCGGTAACAGCGAAAACCATGAAGCAAGCGATCATTCTCAACATCGTGTTTACCATGGTCGCTGGGCTGATTCTTATTTTTCACGCCTTAACCTCGATTGAAAGTATCTTATCTTTCATTGCATTAGGCGTATTAGCCATTGTTGCAGCCATCGCTTACACCGTCGGTAATAAACCTTATGGCTATATCGGCCTTGGCGACTTATCGGTGTTTATCTTCTTCGGTTTGTTAGGTGTATCGGGGACTTACTTCTTGCACACTGGCCATGTTGAACCAAGCCTGTTTCTCCCCGCACTGGGCTGCGGACTGATGGCGGTTGCGGTACTCAATATCAACAACATGCGTGATATCGAAAACGACAGCGAATGTGGTAAACGTACCATGGCAGTTCGCCTAGGACAGCGCAAAGCTAAGCACTATCATTTCGCCTTGCTTGGTCTCGCCCTTGCGTCTTTCGCTATTTACCTACTGATTCAAGAAAAGCCAGCCTGGATCAGCCTGCCGTTTTTACTGAGTATTATTATTGTTTATAAACATGGCAAAGCTGTTTGGGAAACCGAAAAACCCGCGCAGATTGCACCAATGATGCCAGTGATTGTGAAATGCTCACTGGTCACTAACCTATTGTTTGCAGGGGTTGTCGTAGCTCAAACTCTATTGAGTTAAATGAGACTAATCATTGCAAAGGGATCAAGCACCGATATACTCAAAGTAAGCTCATTGTTCAAAAGGTATACGAATGGAATACAACACTTCAGCACTGTGCGACATATATTTGGATCAAGTTGATGTCGTGGAACCAATGTTCAGCAACTTCGGTGGACGTGCATCCTTCGCAGGACAGATCACGACATTAAAGTGTTTTGAAGACAACGCTTTGATTCGCTCTGTACTAGAGCAAGATGGTCTGGGGCGTGTGTTGTTAATCGACGGTGGTGGCTCGCTGCGTAAAGCGCTGATTGATGCTGAGATTGCCCTACTTGCCGAAGACAATGAGTGGGAAGGTATTGTGGTTTACGGCTGTGTTCGTGAAGTCGATGAGCTTGAAGACATGAACTTAGGCATCCAAGCCTTGGCTTCTATTCCCGTTGGTGCGAGCCAAGAGGGTGTCGGTGAGTTAGACGTTCCAGTGAACTTTGGTAGCGTGACCTTCTTACCAGAAGATTACCTCTACGCCGACAACACCGGTATCATTCTTTCAGCCGAACCTCTAGATGTAGAACTCGATCTGGATGTTGAGCAAGAAGAGGTCGAGTAACTCACTCGGCTTTGAATACTAAAACAAAGCATAAGAATACGAAGTATTAGAACGCAAACAAAAACGCCCGCTACTGAGTAGCGGGCGTTTTTTTAAATCTGAAGAGTCGATTACTCTACTTCATCCATTTTACCAAGAAGGTTACGGATGCGATCTTGCCATGCTGAATGCTCTTCCTGCATTTGCTGAGTTTTTTGCTCTAGTTCGTGACGGCTTGCTTTAAGCTCACCAGCTTCTGTTGCTAGTGCTTGTTTCTCTTCTTTAAGCTCTTCCACTTCCATTTGAAGAAGTGCAATTGTATCTACTGCTGTTTGAATTTTTGCTTCTAGCTGCTCTAGTACTTCAAAAGACATTCTGGCCTACCTTTAAGTTATCCGTTTGATGGTGAAGGTTCACTCCACTTATTTCCCCATTCTACTCAGCAGAGCAAGGATAAACACTCAATATATTCGATATTTTGCGCCATTCGATGAAAAAAACAGCGCTTTTTACCGAATATTGACGTGAACGATTAGCGCCACAACGGCAAACCGATTATTTTGATGAATAATAACTGTTTTCCACTGCGAATTGATCGAGAGCAATCTCCAAAAAACAAAAAGGCAAACGTTTCCTTTTGGATATGGTAAAATTCGCCGCGAAATTTCTATTCCCCCTTTGAAAATTTTGGAGTCCGCATGAAACGCGATTTAGCAATGTCATTCTCTCGTGTCACAGAAGGTGCAGCACTAGCTGGTTACAAGTGGCTTGGCCGTGGCGATAAAAACGCTGCAGATGGCGCTGCTGTAGAAGTAATGCGTAGCCTATTAAACAAAACTGAAATTAGCGGTGAGATCGTTATCGGCGAAGGTGAAATCGATGATGCACCTATGCTGTACATCGGCGAAAACGTAGGTGTGGGCGGCGATGCTGTCGACATCGCAGTTGACCCAATTGAAGGGACACGCATGACAGCAATGGGCCAATCAAATGCATTGGCTGTATTGGCTGCAGGCGAAAAAGGCAGCTTCCTTAAAGCACCTGATATGTACATGGAGAAGTTGGTTGTAGGCCCAGGTGCTAAAGGTGTGATTGACCTAGAACTACCATTAACAGAAAACCTAGAAAACATCGCTAAAGCGTTAGGTAAAACACTCGATACTCTAGTCGTAACCACACTGGCTAAGCCTCGTCATGATCAAGTCATCGCCGACATGCAAGCTATGGGCGTTCGTGTATTCGCTGTGCCAGACGGTGATGTTGCGGCTTCTATCTTAACGTGTATGCCAGACAGCGAAGTGGACGTCATGTACTGCATCGGCGGCGCACCTGAAGGTGTGGTTTCTGCCGCGGTAATTCGCGCACTTGATGGTGATATGCACGGTCGTCTACTGCCTCGCCACGAAGTGAAAGGCGACACAGCAGAGAACCGTAAACACGGTGAACTTGAGCTTGAGCGTTGTGCTGAAATGGGCGTAACAGCGGGTATCGTGTTGAAGATGGAAGACATGGCTCGCAGCGACAACGTTGTATTCTCAGCAACGGGCATCACTAAGGGTGATTTGCTAGAAGGCATTACTCGTCAGGGTAATATCGCAACAACAGAAACTCTGCTTATCCGTGGCCGCTGCCGTACGATTCGCCGTATCAAATCTATCCACTACCTAGAGCGTAAAGATCCAGAAGTAGTAGGTCATATCCTGTAAGCCTAAACTCGGTGAAACAGAATATTCGAAGGCTGATACCAAGTATCAGCCTTTTGTTTTTATTGGCGCACCAGAATCTCACCATGGCTGCCGATAGAGTAAAACGCGAGCTATAGAGTAAATCATCATCAATATAGTAAATGGTTTGCTTTATAAACACCTTGCCTCATAATAGTAAGGTTCATGAGGTAGGGATAGTATGAAAACAAGCGACAAAATCTTACAGACCATTAAGCGTCAAGGCGCGGTAACCGCGAAACAACTGTCAGAAGAATTTGGCATGACGACAATGGGTGCAAGGCAACATCTGCAAAGCCTGGAAGATGACGGTATTCTTGCGTTTCATGATGTGAAAGTGAAAGTGGGTCGCCCGACTCGCCACTGGTCACTGACTCAACAAGGCCACAGCCAATTTACAGACCGACATGGTGAACTCACTATTCAAGTGATTGATGCTGTGGAGAATCTATTTGGTAAAGAAGGGCTGGCTAAGGTTGCGGCCGAGCGTGAACAACACACACTCAAGCAGTATCAAACTGCGCTGTCTGACTGTGATTCACTCATCAGCAAGCTTAAAAAACTCACTCAGCTTCGTGAAGACGAAGGCTACATGGCAGAGCTTCAAGAGCATGACGATCACTACATCTTGATTGAGAACCACTGCCCTATCTGCAAGGCTGCAACTCGCTGCCCTAGCCTGTGCCAATCTGAGCTCAATGTGTTTACTGAGTTACTAAAAGGTGAGTGTCACGTGAGCCGTACAGAGCACATAATTGCTGGCGAGAGACGCTGTACTTACACATTAACACCCGCACTTTGATCGTAACGGTAAACGGTTGATACTGTCTCAATATTGAGAAAACACAAATAGATTAAAATTTGTACAGATTTCTTTCTTAAGCTTATAGCATATGAAACACGCTTAATGCTAAGGAAGGAATGATGGCGCATCCTCAACCCGCTCAAAAACTGCCACCCTTTGACGAACTTGTCCAACTCGCGAAAAGCGATCCTAAAGCATTCAACCAATTCAAACACGAGATGTGCGAACAGATGATTTGTTCGGCTTCAGAGACCATGCAAGGTAGGCTTCGCGCTCAACAAAGTCACATCGACTTAGTGGTTAGTCGCTGTAAAAACCCACATCATGCCAATGTCGTGCTCATGCAAGAGTTGCGCTGTCAGGTCTGTAAGTTCCAAGATGCACTCGAAGGGCGCAGCGGCTTTAAAGAATCTCTGCCTGAAAATGTCGTGCCTTTTAAGCCGAATACCGAACCTAAAATGTACTGAAAGTAGCAAGGCATTAAAAAGAAAAAAGGGAGCCTAATGCTCCCTTCTTATCTATCAATATTTACATGGGTCTTCGCCGTAGTCATTACGGCCTTCAGTGCCCTTCAACAAGCCACACTCAATCAGAATCCATAAGCCACACACTAATGCCGCGACGGTTGCCGCCATATGAATTGGCGATACCGGCTCTGTCGTAGTCGCAGCCATTGGCGAAGCTAAACGACCCAGTACTAGCGGCACATTTAGCAATAGCCAGTAATTCGACTTATTGCGGTCGTGCCAGCGCTTAGCGGTGACCGCAAGATCTGGGATCACAAGCATCAATAGGAAGATTGGTAGCAGGATATACGAATAAGCAGGGAACAACACAGAGATACCAGAAGCAAAACCAGTAATCGCTATGTAGTAGAAAATATTCCAAATCCAGTAAGTCTTACGACCAATTCTCCCCTTGAAAGAGAGCAGTAAATCTTTCATCGACATCTTAAATACTCAAATTTATACGCCGCTAAAAGTCAGCAGCAATGGTTAGTTTATTACTTTTTGAAAGCAACTTTTATCCATATCACGAATGTTCACCGTTAAGCTTCTTACATGACTCGCTTGCTCTTGCAGGATCTGCATTAACGATCGTGACAATTCTCGCTTTTGCTCTTCCGTTCGTCCCGAAAGTAACTCAAAGCTGATATGAATAAAGTCTACACTATCTTCCTCATCACCGACCAACCAATTGTGGCAACGCAGTGAACGAGACTTCACCGACGGCACATCAAACAAGCCGCATGTAAGTGCGACTTGGTGGAGGTCTTCCAGTAAGCCTTGGATATTTACTCGCTCATCCACTGAATTGGAGTACTCTAGAACTAGATTCGGCATTGTTACTTCCTGTTGTTAACGCAATCGTTTGTCCCTTAATAACAACTAACGATGAAAAATCCGAGAAGTTAGCTATTATTCTGTCTGCCGGATCACTGATATATGCTCAAAATCTACTCTGACCATTGAGTAAGATCCAAGAAAGTCATGACCACAGTCATGATCTGTTGATATTAATCTGTTATATTATTTCGTAATAAAGTTTACTTTTTTACATTCGATTTATTTAAATACTTTGGAGATATTCCTATGCGTCATCCTGTAGTTATGGGTAACTGGAAACTAAACGGCAGCAAAGAAATGGTTGTTGATCTACTAAACGGTCTTAACGCTGAACTTGAAGGCGTAACAGGCGTAGACGTAGCAGTTGCTCCACCAGCACTTTTCGTTGATCTTGCTGAGCGTACGCTTACTGAAGCTGGCAGCGCGATCATCCTAGGTGCTCAAAACTCTGACCTAAACAACAGCGGTGCATTCACTGGCGACATGTCTCCAGCAATGCTTAAAGAGTTCGGCGCATCTCACATCATCATCGGTCACTCTGAGCGTCGTGAATACCACAACGAATCAGATGAGTTCGTAGCTAAGAAATTCGCATTCCTAAAAGAGAACGGCCTAACTCCAGTTCTTTGTATCGGTGAATCTGAAGCACAAAACGAAGCAGGCGAAACTGTTGCAGTATGTGCTCGTCAACTTGACGCTGTTATCAACACTCAAGGTGTAGAAGCTCTTGAAGGCGCTATCATCGCTTACGAACCAATCTGGGCTATCGGTACTGGTAAAGCAGCTACAGCTGAAGATGCACAACGCATCCACGCTCAAATCCGTGCACACATCGCAGAGAAATCTGAAGAAGTTGCTAAGAAAGTTGTTATCCAATACGGCGGTTCTGTTAAGCCAGAAAACGCAGCAGCTTACTTCGCACAACCAGACATCGACGGTGCTCTAGTTGGCGGCGCAGCTCTAGACGCGAAAAGCTTCGCAGCTATCGCTAAAGCAGCAGCTGAAGCAAAAGCTTAATTTAAACCTCACCGTTTAGATTAGATGAAAGGTCAACTTAGGTTGGCCTTTTTTGTTGCCTGTCATTCCAGAAACCTCAAACGGCAGGCACAAAAAAACCGCTGAATAATCAGCGGTTTTTAAATTCTTCAAGCAAACGCTAAGCGTGGCTTAGAACAACTCTTCTGCAACGCGGAACAGTTCAGAACGGTCTGGGTTCTGCATGTTCTCGATACAGTCGATGATGTCGTGGTGAACAAGTTCTTCTTTCTCGATACCAACACAACGACCACCGTGACCTTCTTGAAGAAGGTGAACAGCGTAGTTACCCATGCGAGAAGCCAGTACACGGTCAAATGCAGTAGGACGACCACCACGTTGGATGTGACCAAGAACCGTTGCACGAGTTTCACGACCAGTTGAAGATTCGATCTCTTTAGCCAGTTCGTTCGCATCCATCATTAGCTCAGTTAGAGCGATGATTGCGTGCTTCTTACCTTTAGCAATACCATCTTGGATGTTGCTGATAAGCTGTTCTTTATCTAGGCCAGTCTCTGGAGTAATGATGTACTCACAACCACCCGCGATTGCTGACATAAGCGTAAGGTCACCACAGTGACGGCCCATGATTTCAACAATAGAAATACGCTGGTGAGAAGAAGACGTGTCACGTAGACGGTCAATTGAATCAATAACAGTATTAAGCGCTGTTAGGTAGCCGATTGTGTAGTCAGTACCCGCGATATCGTTATCGATTGTGCCTGGAAGACCGATACATGGGTAACCCATTTCAGTCAGTTTCTTAGCACCCATGTAAGAACCGTCACCACCGATAACAACAAGTGCTTCGATACCGTGCTTCTTAAGGTTCTCAATGCCTTTCTCACGAACAGCAACGTCTTTGAACTCAGGGAAACGTGCAGAACCTAAGAAAGTACCACCACGGTTGATCACGTCAGATACGCTTGAACGGTCAAGCTTTTCGATACGGTCTTCAACAAGGCCTTGGTAGCCGTCGTAAATGCCGTAAACTTCAATGCCAACTGATAACGCAGTACGAACAACGCCGCGAACTGCTGCGTTCATACCTGGAGCGTCACCACCACTGGTCAAAACACCGATCTTCTTAATCATGCTCACCCTCGATTTTTGGGAATCTATTATTCAATTCTTGTACTTGCTGATTGTATATCAACAAGATTTTAAATCTGTATTTGTGCTTTATGTTACATTTCCTCAAAGGGAATAGCACTTAAATCGCGTAAATTTATGTAACATTTCTACTTCTGTAAGAGTATTACAGTTTTACTCAGTAACTTTGTTGATTCACATCAGAATCAACATTAATTGTTACTAAGGTGGTTTTTGAATCACCAAAGAGTTAGTAATTTTTACTCACTTTAGTTCAAAAGCCACCCACTTACCATTTGCCAGCTAATTTTTAGCACGCATTACCACGAGTGGAATTTCTGCTGCTTCTCTGGTCCAAATACGACCGAATACGGGTCTTGGTGAATTAATACATCAGCATCAGGGAACACGGAGATAAGCTTAGCCTCTACTTCGTCTGAAATGCGATGCGCTTCAATAAGTGGGATATTATCTTCTAATTCTAGATGCAGTTGAATGAAGCGAATTGGCCCCGAACGACGCGTTCGTAATTGATGCACACCCAACACGCCTTCGATGCTCAACGATGTCTCTTTTATCTGCTTTAGCTCTTCATCCGGCAGCTTATGATCAAGCAGAGACTGAACCGCTTCCATCGCCATTTGATAAGCGCTGTACAGAATGTAGATACCGATACCCACCGCAAATACAGAATCCGCTTGGCCAAGCCCAAACCAACTCAATGCCAGTGCCAGCATAATCGCGGCGTTCATATAAAGGTCTGATTGATAATGCAATGAATCGGCTGCAATAGCTTGGCTACCCGTTTTGTTGACCACATGTTTTTGGAAGCGAACCAGACCAAAGGTCATCACTATCGCGAACAGGCTGACGTAGATACCAATTTCTGGAGAGTTCAGTTCATGAGGTCGGAAGAAGCGCTCAATACCATTGAGAATAAGGAAACATGCTGAGCCTGAAATAAACATCGCTTGCGCTAATGCAGCAAGGGATTCGGCCTTACCATGACCAAAGGTGTGCTCTTTGTCGGCAGGCTGCAGAGAGTAGCGAACCACGATAAGATTAACGACAGAGGCTGCGATATCAAGCATGGAGTCCACGACGGAAGCCAACAGACTCACAGAACCTGTCACCCACCACGCTGCAACTTTCACTATCAATAAAATAGTGGCTATGGTTGTGGCTGCCCAAGCGGCGAGCGTAACTAAACGTGCGTATTCTTGTTTCATAACTTGGCTATAAAGTGACTGATAGCACAAAGTATAACCTGCAAACAACCAATTGAATATGACAGCCATGATGTAAAACATTCATTTTTAAGGATCAAAAAAAGCGGCACACGGCCGCTTCTTTCTAAACACTTTCATTCAACGCTGATTTCTCAAGCAATGAATTACTTGTCTTTGTTCATGCGTTTTTCCATTTTGTCAGCACACTTAGTCATGCGCTCTTGTTGGATTTCTTTCAGTTGAGTCTTTTGCTCAGGTGTTAGTACGCTCATCATTTGATGTTGTTTCTTAAGCATTGCTACGTGACGCTCAGTTTGCTTCTCAACCATTTGGCTTGCTAGGTCGTTTGCAGCTGCTTCATCGAAGTTGTCAGCCAGTACCAATGCTTGAACTTTCTCTTGATGCGCTTTCATTTTCGTCATCTTGTCAGCTTTATTGCCTGAGTGTTTTGCTTTCATCTCAGCGCGGTTCGCTTCACGCATCTCTTTTAGTTCTGCTTTTTGAGCATCAGTCAGGTCTAGCTGACGCATCACTTTCTTATCGAAGCCGCCACATTTACCGTGCATGCCTTTGTGGTCGCCTTTATCACCACCACCGTAAGCATATGCGCTTGCTGTACCAAAAATAAGTGGAAGTGCCGCAGCTGCTAGTACAAGTTTCTTAGTCATTTTCATAATTGTTGCCTCAATTCGGTATAATAAGTCATGTGTTGCGTCTGTTTCTCAGCGCTTGAATATAGATTAGTCTTTCCCTCGTAAAGTGACGTTTAGAAAGCGTAAAGAATCGTAAAGAGTGAAAGTTGACGAATAATTAGCAGTATTATTAACCTGTAAATAGCAGATAACCGATTAAGGCTTCCCAATGGCGAACATTCTTCTTATTGATGACGACACCGAGTTAACCAGCTTACTCAAAGACATTCTGAGCTTTGAGGGCTTCACTGTTTCCGAAGCCAATGATGGCTATGCGGGACTTGAAGCTATCAATGATGAGATTGACCTGATTCTTTTGGATGTGATGATGCCGCGTCTTAATGGCATGGAGACACTAAAGAAACTGAGAGAAAATTGGGAAACGCCCGTGCTGATGCTGACCGCAAAAGGCGAAGAGATCGACCGTGTAATTGGCCTTGAACTTGGCGCAGACGATTATCTACCTAAGCCTTTCAGTGACAGAGAGTTGTTAGCGCGTATTCGTGCCATTTTGCGTCGGACTCAAACCACCACTGCACCTAAAGCGGTCAGTGACAAGGTTCAATATCAAGACATCGAAGTCTTCCCTGGTAAACAAGAAGCCTACTGCAATGGTCAGCTCATCGACCTCACCACAACCGAGTTCGCACTACTGAGTCACCTTATCCAAAATCCAGGGCAAGTGATCACCAAAGAAGCATTGAGCCTAGATGTGTTAGGTAAAAGGCTTGCGGCGTTTGACCGCGCAATTGATATGCACATCTCCAATCTGCGTAAAAAGATTCCTGAGCGCAGCGACGGCAAATCTCGCATCAAAACCTTACGAGGCCGTGGTTACTTATTGGTAGAGGAAGATTAATGCGTATCCCTAAAATCACCAGCTTATATGGACGTATCTTTGCTATCTTTTGGTTCACCATGTTACTGGTGCTTTTGTCGGTGCTGTCACTTCCCCATTTAGATCCACGTGTAGCACGTGATGTGCCCGCGGATCATCTCAATAAGTTAGAGCGTATCGCTAAATTCACAGAGAAACGCTACGCCAAAGAACCGAATCTGGGCAAAATTGTGTTCCAACTTGAGGCACCACGTAGCCGCAAGGATTCTCGCGCCCGCATCTACTTAACCGACCTTGAAGGAGCAGTCCTTACCTCTAAGAGACATTCAGACTACAAGTTGAAGGCAATTCGAAACTTTGTGACCTCAATTGAGAACCCTGAAGTGCCGAAGCAGAAGCTATACGGGCACTACATGGTGGCTGGGCCTGTGCCTATTACGCTTGCCGGTGAAGAGTTGCTGATGTACGCAGGAGTGAAATGGAATCAACCACCGCCATTCTTGTTACGCCTGTTTGATAAACCTCTGCAGCTTTTGCTTGCCGTGATGTTAGCCAGTACCCCGCTATTATTATGGTTAGCTTGGGCATTGAGCCAACCTGCTCGCAGGCTCGAACGCGCAGCTCAGCGCGTAGCGAAAGGTCAATTTGAAGTCGATCCAACACTTGAAAAAGGCACTTCAGAGTTTAGACAAGCAGGTGAAAGCTTTAACCAGATGGTAGAAGCGGTGAACCAAATGATTTCGGGGCAACAGCGACTGCTCTCTGATATTTCACACGAGCTCCGCTCCCCACTGACTCGTCTGCGTATGGCCAATGCTTTGGCAATTCGTAAACAAGGTGAGAGCCAAGAGTTAGAACGCATTGACACCGAAGCACAGCGTTTGGAACAGATGATCAGTGAGCTACTGACGCTATCTCGTATGCAGGTCGACAGTCACATTACTCGTGAGGTTCAGCCTATCTCGAGCCTATGGGAAGAGATCTTGAAAGACGCACAGTTTGAAGCCGAACAGATGGGTAAACAGCTGACGTTCTCGGAGATCCCCGAGCGTTCTATTTCGGGTAACCCTAAGCTGCTGATGAGTGCGCTAGACAATATTACGCGTAATGCCATCTACTACGGCAAAGACCAAGTCGATGTGCAGTTCCACGTGGTGCAAGATCAGCTAACAATTTGCGTCAACGATAATGGTGATGGTGTGCCTGATGATGAATTAGATTCTATTTTCAGACCTTTCTATCGCGTTTCTACTGCCCGTGATCGTAATACCGGTGGTACAGGGCTTGGATTAACCATTACTGAGAGTGCGATTCGCCAACACAGCGGAGCCATCACAGCAACCCGCAGCCAGTTAGGTGGGTTACAACTCGAAATCACCCTACCTATCTTACCGGTGTAATACCCCCACAAAGATCACAGTTGATAATGATTGCTATTATCATTATGGTAAATCCTCTAATTATGGAGGATTTACCATGTCGCACACTTTCCCTGATCTACCCTACGCTTACGATGCTCTAGAACCTTACATCGATGCTAAAACGATGGAAGTGCATTACAGCAAGCACCACAGAACCTACTACGATAAGTTTGTTGCGGCGGTGTCTGGCAGCGAACTAGAACAGCAATCTCTGACTGAGATCTTCGCTAACATCTCGCAGCACAGCCCTGCCGTTCGCAACAATGGTGGCGGCTACTACAACCACATCTTGTATTGGAACTGCATGTCTCAAGACGGCGGTGGTGAACCGACTGGCGAGCTTGGTGATGCTATCAAGAGCACATTCGGAGATTTCAAGACGTTCCAAGATCAGTTCGCTCAAGCAGCAATCAATACCTTCGGCTCAGGCTTTGCGTGGTTGGTGGTAGAACAAGGACAACTGAAAATCATCTCAACCTCAAACCAAGACAACCCGTGGATGGATACCATCGCCAGCAATGGTGAGCCAATTCTTGCGCTGGATGTTTGGGAACACGCTTACTACATCAGCTACCAAAACCGTCGCCCTGATTACATCAACGCATGGTGGAATGTGGTGAATTGGAATGCCGTATCTGAAAACTACGCACAAGCACTTACGAATAAAGCGTAAGCGAATGGTGGTGAACTGTACTCACTCAGCTTGCCACCGTATACTCGGGCTATCTTTGATTATTCTTGTGAACCAACATGTTTGATATCGCTCTATACGAACCAGAAATTGCGCCCAATACGGGTAACATCATCCGCCTATGTGCTAACTGCGGCGCAAACCTGCACCTGATTGAACCGCTTGGCTTTGATTTTGAAGAGAAGAAAGTTCGTCGTGCTGGCTTGGATTACCACGACCTTGCGCGAGTGAAGCGTCACAAGAACCTAGAAGCCTTCCTTGAGTATCTAGAAAATGAACGCGAAGGTGACTTCCGTATTTTTGCTTGCACAACGAAAACCACAGGTCACCACGTGGATGCAAAATTCCAACAAGGTGATGTGTTGATGTTTGGCCCAGAGACACGCGGCCTGCCTGCTGAGTTCATCGAAAGCATGCCAATGGAACAACGCATTCGCATTCCAATGATGCCAGACGCACGCAGCCTAAACCTGTCTAACGCGGTTGCGATTATTGCTTTTGAAGCGTGGCGACAAATGGGGTTTGAAGGCGCGGTATAACCGATCGCTTACTAGGGCGGTTATCTGCTACCAATGATCGCTAACACGCAATAAAAAAGGCTCTTACCATTATCACTTGCTTGCGAAGGATAAAGGTAAGAGCCTTTTCTGTTTTTCCTCTATATAAGAAGAGAAAAAATCAATTAGTTTAATCGGTTACGATCGTTGTCGTCGTCTTTCTTCTCAAACTCACCTTCAAAGGTGTTGCCGTCTTTTGACTGGTCAAATGGGTCGCGATTGAATGGGTCTTGTCCAAAAGGACTCTGACCAAAGCCAGCTTGCCCACCGGTATGGAAACCACCAGACATATTTTTAACCACCATTTTTTCCATCATTTTCTTGGCAATCATGGCTCTTGGTGCTGGTAGCAACACCAACATACCCAACGCGTCTGTCATGAAGCCCGGAGTCAGCAGCAATACGCCTGCAACCGCAAGCATCACGCCTTCAAGAATCTGTTGTGCTGGCATTTCCCCTTGTTGTAATCGACCTTGTACAGACATAAGTGTCTGAATGCCTTGGCTACGAACCAGTGAGGCACCAACAAATGCAGTAATCAACACTAACGCAATAGTTGGCCACAATCCTAAGAAGCCACCAACTTGAATAAATAGCCCAATCTCAATGATGGGTACGAAGATAAATAGTAATAATAAGATAGGAAACACACGCCCTCCTTTGTTGCATTCAGTTTACGCTGAAAGCCCTATCAATCTCAAATTTATCCTGTAAATAAGCGTGTTTATTGACCGAGAATAACTTTGCAAAATATTGACGAAACAAAACCGAAAAAGGTGATCAACTTAATATTTTTATGCGCTAAGTACAGTATCATGTGCCACATAAGTCAGGACGGATTTATCAGCCCAATATTCTAGCGAACGGAGTATTTGCACACAGAATAGGCTAATAACTAACTATATAATCAGAATAATTCTCTAAGGATCCTGTTATGGCTACTCTATCAGAAGCACAAGTTGATGCTCCTCAAGCTACTCGTCTCGAAGAAGATCTTTTAGGTCAACGTCATGTTCCGGCTGATGCTTACTACGGCATCCACACTCTACGCGCAGTTGAAAACTTCAACATCTCAAATGTAACGATCTCAGATGTACCTGAATTCGTTCGCGGTATGGTGATGACAAAGAAAGCTGCGGCTTTAGCAAACAAAGAGTTAGGTGTAATTCCTAGCGAAGTGGCTAAATACATCATCCAAGCTTGTGACCTAATTCTAGACACGGGTAAGTGCATGGATCAGTTCCCATCAGACGTTTTCCAAGGTGGTGCTGGTACTTCTGTAAACATGAACGCGAACGAAGTGGTTGCGAACGTGGCACTTGAGCTTATGGGCAAAGAAAAAGGCCAATACGAGTTCATCAACCCGAACGACCATGTAAACCGTAGCCAATCTACAAACTGTGCTTACCCAACTGGCTTCCGTATCTCTGTTTACAACAGCGTACTAAAACTGATCGACGCGATTGAATACCTAAAAGGTGCATTCGAGCTTAAGAGCCAAGAATTCAACACCATTTTGAAGATGGGTCGTACTCAACTTCAAGATGCAGTTCCAATGACGGTTGGCCAAGAGTTTCACGCTTGGGCTGTAACCATCAATGAAGAAATCAAAAACCTAGAATACACCTCAAAGCTACTGCTTGAAGTTAACCTAGGCGCAACAGCTATCGGTACTGGTCTGAATGCAGCTCCTGGCTACCAAGGCCTAGCAGTTAAACACCTAGCAGAAGTAACGGGCCTTGAGTGTGTAGCGGCTGAAGATCTTATCGAAGCAACGTCTGACTGTGGCGCATACGTAATGACGCACGGCGCACTTAAGCGTCTAGCCGTTAAGCTATCTAAGATCTGTAACGATTTACGTCTACTTTCTTCTGGCCCACGTACTGGCCTGAACGAACTGAACCTACCTGAACTACAAGCTGGCTCTTCAATCATGCCTGCTAAAGTAAACCCAGTTGTACCTGAAGTAGTAAACCAAGTTTGCTTTAAAGTTCTAGGTAATGACAACACGGTTTCTTTCGCAGCAGAAGGCGGTCAGCTTCAATTGAACGTAATGGAACCTGTTATCGCACAAAGCATGTTTGAGTCTTTAGACATCCTAACAAACGCATGTGTGAACCTACGCGACAAGTGTGTAGACGGCATTACTGTGAACAAAGAAGTGTGTGAATCTCACGTATTTAACTCTATCGGTATCGTAACTTACCTAAACCCATACATTGGCCACCACGAAGGTGACATTGTTGGTAAGATCTGTGCAGAAACAGGTAAGAGCGTGCGTGATGTGGTTCTAGAGCGCGGTTTATTGAGCGAAGAAGAGCTTGATGACATTTTCTCTGTTGAAAATTTGATGCATCCTCAGTATAAAGCGAAGCGCTACGAATAAAGTTAGCGAGAAAGGGCTCCAAACGGAGCCCTTTTTTAGGCTCCAATACGGTTAACCATGTTTATTTTGTGGATTTCTGTATGTTGCACTTTTGCTTAATTGAACCTAAACCATAGAACTATTATGTGAACATTCCAGCGGCGAATGTTCACATAATAAAATCTAAATGAGGTGTTACTTATGATTGCAGTAGAACTATTTGTCGTCCTGCTCTTTATCTTTTTGGGGGCCAGAATTGGCGGTATCGGTATCGGTTTTGCCGGTGGTGCTGGTGTTATTGCCCTTTCACTTATTCTTGGCGTTCCAACAAGCCAATCTTTCATCCCGATCGACGTAATCTTGATCATCATGTCTGTTATCACCGCAATTGCTGCAATGCAGGTTGCTGGCGGTATGGACTGGTTGGTGCAAATTGCAGAAAACTTTTTGCGTAAGCACCCTGAACGCATCACCTTTTATGCGCCAATCGTGACCTTTGTAATGACGCTAATGGCGGGTACTGGTCACACAGCATTCTCAACACTTCCTGTTATCGCAGAAGTAGCGAAAGGCCAAGGCGTTCGTCCTTCTCGTCCACTGTCTATCGCAGTTGTCGCTTCTCAAATCGCTATCACGGCTTCGCCAATCTCGGCAGCGGTTGTGGCTTTCGCGGCAATGCTGGCACCGTTCGGTGTTGATTATCTAACGCTACTGATGGTTTGTATCCCAACAACCTTCATCGCTTGTATGGTTGGCGCGGTTGTCGCTAACTACATGGGTAGCGAGCTGAAAGACGATCCTGTTTACCAAGAGCGTCTAGAGAAAGGTCTAATCAAACTAGCAACAGAAGAGAAACGCGAAATTCTGCCAACAGCGAAGAAAGCAACGTACATCTTCCTAGCAGCGATTGGTTTCGTGGTGTGCTACGCAGCAGCTATCTCTAGCTCTGTTGGTCTAATTGAAAACCCTGCGCTAGGTCGTAACGAAGCGATCATGTCTGTGATGCTGGCAGCAGCTGCGGCTATCGTTCTGTTCACTAAGATTGATGCAGCTAAGATTTCTTCAGCGCCAACATTCCGCTCTGGTATGACGGCATGTGTATGTGTACTTGGTGTGGCTTGGTTAGGTTCAACATTTGTAAACGCACACGTTGTTGAAATCAAAGACGTAGCAGGCGCTCTACTGGCTGACTACCCATGGATGCTGGCTCTTGTTCTGTTCTTCGCTTCGATGCTGCTTTACTCTCAAGGCGCAACAACGGTTGCACTGATGCCTGCAGCACTAGCGATTGGCGTAGCACCACTAACAGCCGTTGCTTCTTTTGCTGCGGTAAGTGCGCTGTTCGTACTTCCAACTTACCCTACGCTACTAGCAGCGGTTGAGATGGATGACACAGGCTCAACGCGTATCGGTAACTACGTTTTCAACCACCCATTCTTCATTCCAGGTGTGGTAACAATCAGTACAGCGGTAGCACTAGGCTTCGCGTTCGGCGGTCTGTTTATCTAATATTCGCTGATGATTGAACATTTAAAAGGAAGCTTCGGCTTCCTTTTTTATTTTCTACTCAACGTGTTGTTTGATACACATCAAATAACCATTATAAACTTTAAAAACCGCCTAAAAATAAAGTTTGAATAAAATTCCAAGATTATTCAACCCAACTAGAAACAACACCTATCAAATCAATCCCCCCTCGCTTTCCTTTAATCCATAGCGAATATTAATCCAAGCTAACTAACCAAAAAACCTTGCCGTTTTTCTGCCATTTTTCAGACCATTCATTAGCGATTATTTTTGTGAACAGCACCAAACTTAAATACTGACGTAAGGAATAAAATAACCGCAGCTAAATTAAATCTAACTTCATTTGGATTAGTAAATATAAAAACAAACTTAATTTAAAGTCAGCAACTTTATATCGTTGAGTGCTTTATAAGTGTCCGTGTATTTACAATCTATAAATCATTAGTCGCTAATTCACATCACTTCTATTTAAGATGATGTAAGGAGATAGCCATGACAACTCAAACGATACCAAGCGAGAAAAAAAAGGGCGGCTTCTTTGCCAACTTTAAATTCCCTTCTGCCTACACCATTCTATTTATTCTGATAGCGTTCGTCGCTCTGCTTACCTGGATTGTTCCAGCAGGCCAATACGACCGAGCAATGAATGAAGAGCTAGGCCGAGAAGTACCCGTAACCGGAACCTATCAAGCGGTAGAAGGTAACCCTCAAGGCGTGATTGACGTACTGCTAGCGCCTATTGACGGCTTCTACGACCACAATAGCTATGAAGCTGCGGCAATCGACGTTTCGCTGTTCATCCTAATCATTGGTGGCTTCTTAGGACTAGTAACTAAGACGGGGGCGATTGATGCCGGTATCGAACGCGTTACCGCCCGATTAGAAGGGCGAGAAGAGTTGATGATACCAATACTGATGGCACTGTTCGCCGCAGGCGGTACTGTCTACGGCATGGCGGAAGAATCACTACCATTCTATACATTGTTGGTGCCTGTAATGATGGCTGCTCGCTTTGACCCTCTGGTGGCTGCTGCGACGGTACTACTTGGCGCAGGGATTGGGGTGCTAGGTTCAACCATTAACCCATTCGCAACCGTGATCGCTGCCAACGCCTCTGGCATTCCATTTACCGACGGTATCGTGTTGCGTATTGCGATGTTGATTATTGGTTGGGGTATCTGTGTCGCCTACGTGATGCGCTACGCAAGAATGGTTCAAGCCGATCCAAGCAAATCCATTGTGTACGACAAATACGAAGAGAACAAAGCGCACTTCCTTGGCAACGCAAGTGGCGAAAAACTGGAATTCACCGCAACTCGTAAACTGATTCTGACCATTTTTGGTGGTTCATTCGCGGTAATGATTTACGGTGTATCCGTTGCTGGGTGGTGGATGGCAGAGATCTCTGCAATGTTCTTAGCAGCAACCATCATCGTCGGTATTGTGGCTCGTATGAGCGAAGAAGAGTTTACCACCAGCTTTATTGATGGTGCCCGTGACCTACTTGGTGTTGCGCTTATCATAGGTATTGCACGTGGTATCGTAGTGGTGATGGACCGCGGTATGATCACCGATACCATTCTGTTCTCTGCAGAACAAATGGTAACGGGGCTTTCTTCGGTTATCTTCATTAACGTGATGTTCTTCTTAGAGATTCTACTGTCGTTCTTAGTTCCATCGACCTCTGGCTTGGCGGTACTTACCATGCCAATCATGGCACCACTGGCTGACTTTGCTGGCGTAGGTCGTGACCTGGTTATCACTGCGTACCAATCAGCATCTGGCTTGGTGAACCTAATTACGCCAACCTCCGCGGTGGTGATGGGTGGCTTGGCGATTGCTCGCGTCCCTTATGTACGCTGGGTTAAATGGGTAATGCCACTAGTCGGTATCTTGATGGTGTTCTGCATCATTGTTCTGAGTATTGGTGCGCTTATCTAAAACCTACACACCTCACTTTCTCACTCAAAGCCGCTTTCTAGCGGCTTTTTTTGTCACTATCGATGACCAACAAAACCCTTCCATCGAAACACCCTCACAAGCTGCACACGCATCATTTAAAGCCACTCTATTAATCTATCTACCTATCAAAGCCGCAAAGCCTAAACGAGCTGAGACACTTGCTAGAAAGCAAAGATAACCTTTAAATATCGATACTAAGGTTAATTAAAAATCAAATATTCATCGCTACTATATTTAGATAAATACTTAGTCACTTATTAGAGTTAATTATATTCAAAGTAAATTAATCTGTAATAACCAAAGGACAAGCATTAGCTATTTTCATAGAAAATCGGATTAAAACACTCGATTGTAAAGTGTGACCGCAATAGCTTTATTCGCATTTAAATTGTTAAAGAATAATTAATTTCATATTCAAAATTAAATATATAAATACTAACATTGCATACTTCCACCTTAAGCTCATTCTTATCAATAAAATTATTTTGCATATAAACCCCTGTAATTACCACTCTAGTAATACGAGTGAAAAAAGTATGCATAATGTTCCCAAAGAGTTAACTATTTAGAAGGGATAGCCAATAGTTAAAAGTGCATAAAGTTTGTTAAAACCCTTAATTTTAAAGGGCTGAGGGATAAAAAACGATTTGTGATAGATCTCTAAGAATACCTGACTAGCAGGCGTAATATTAATTCCAGACAAGAGATATGAATAAATAATTCATTCTTCTCAACTGAAAATAAATAATTACTCTTAGCGATAAAAGTAATTCAAATATATAAGAGAGAGACGATCATGAGTAAGTTCTATGTAGGTTCTGAAATAGGTCAATTACGCCGCGTTCTAGTTCACCGTCCAAGACGCGCACTGACTCACCTAACACCCTCTAACTGTCACGATTTACTATTTGATGACGTACTGGCTGTTGAGCGTGCAGGTAAAGAGCATGACGCATTTACTCAAACGCTACGTGATCAAGGTGTTGAAGTTCTTCTTCTTACTGACTTACTAGCGGACACGCTAGCCGTGCCAGAAGCGAAAGATTGGCTTTTGAATCATCAAGTTTCTGATTACCGCTTAGGCAAAACTTTTGCTAACGACGTGCGCTGCTACTTGGGCGACTTACCAAACCTAGAGCTAGCAAAAATCCTAACGGGCGGCCTGTCTTACGCTGAGATGCCAATGAAATCATCTTCAATGATGCAAGGCATGCACGCACCAACTGACTTCATTATCGAACCTCTACCAAACCACCTATTTACTCGTGACACATCTTGTTGGGTATATGGCGGTGTATCAATCAACCCAATGGCGAAACCTGCTCGTCAACGTGAAACCAACCACGTTCGCGCTATTTACCGTTGGCACCCAACATTCGCAGGCCAAGACTTCATCAAATACTTCGGCGATGAAGAAAACATCAGCTACGACAACTCAACGATTGAAGGCGGTGACGTTCTTGTTATCGGTCGTGGCACAGTGCTTATCGGTATGTCTGAGCGTACAACAGCACAAGGTGTTGAGCACTTAGCATCTAGCCTATTCAAACACGGTCAAGCGAAACAAGTTATCGCAATGCAGCTACCAAAACACCGCTCTTGCATGCACTTAGACACCGTTATGACGCACATGAACGAAGATACGTTCTCTGTTTACCCTGAAGTGGTGAGTAAAGACGTTCAGTGCTGGAACTTAACTGGCGATGAGTCTGGTGCGGTAAAAGTGAAAGAGGAAGGCTACTTCGTAACGGCTATCGAAAAAGCATTGGGCGTAGACAAGTTAAACCTAATCACGACTGGTGGTGACAACTTCCATGCAGAACGTGAGCAGTGGAACGATGCAAACAACGTTCTAACGGTTAAACCTGGCGTCGTGATTGGCTACGAAGGCAACACATACACCAATGAAAAATACGACAAAGCAGGCATCACAGTTCTTCCGATTCCAGGCGATGAACTTGGCCGCGGTCGCGGTGGCGCACGCTGCATGAGCTGCCCAATTGAGCGTGATGGTATCTAATCACTAAGACGAAACGGCCAAGTTGAACGATCTTAAATCATCTCAGCTTGGCCAAAATGAGAGAACACAATTATGACTAAGCAAACTGTTGTTGTCGCACTCGGTGGTAATGCCCTACTTCGTCGCGGTGAGCCGTTAGAAGCCGATGTTCAACGCCGCAATATTGAAACGGCTGTGAAAACCATCTCTGAAATCGCAAAAGTGTACAACGTGGTGTTAGTGCACGGTAATGGCCCACAAGTTGGCTTACTTGCTCTGCAAGGTTTGGAATACAAGAAAGTAAATCCATACCCGCTAGATGTATTGGGCAGCGAAACTCAAGGCATGATCGGCTATATGTTGATGCAAGAGTTTAAGAACTACCTGCCTAACCGCAACATCTCTTGCATGTTGACCCAAATGACGGTTGATCCAAATGATCCTGCATTTGCGGATCCAACCAAACCGATTGGCCCAATCTACGAAGAAGCTGAAGCGCGTGAATTAGCGGAGAAATTCCACTGGATCGTCAAACCAGACGGACAACACTTCCGTCGCGTTGTGCCAAGCCCACGCCCTACTGGCATTGTTGAGCACGAAGCGATTACGCAACTTATCGATGCAGGCCACCTCGTAATTTGTACAGGCGGCGGTGGCATCCCAGTAAAAAAAGAAAACGGCAAATTAGTGGGTGTTGAAGCGGTTATCGACAAAGACATGTCAGCGGCTTTCTTGGCGAAACAACTGGATGCGGATGCACTGCTTATTTTGACCGACGCGGACGCTGTTTACCTTGATTGGGGCAAACCGACTCAACACGCATTGCGCAGTACCACCCCAAGCGAGTTAGCAATGTTCGAATTCGATGCAGGCTCTATGGGGCCAAAAATTGAAGCGTCGTGCGAATTCATTCAGCAAGGCGGCAAGGTTGTGGGTATCGGCGCACTCGAAGATGGCTTGCAAATCCTGCAAGGCCAAGCGGGTACCAATATCACCAAAGGTTAACGCACAAATAAGTTTCTATGTCCTTGTAAACACAGAATCAAACGAAACAAACCGAACCGAACAAATTTAACTAAAAATTGAATCGCGCTTTCTTGAATTTTCTTTCCCTGTAACAGGAAAGCGCCTAAATCTAAGAAGGAATACATCATGGCTTTTAACCTACGCAATCGTAACTTCCTAAAACTACTAGATTTCACTCCACGCGAAATTCAACACTTGTTAGATCTTTCTATGGAGCTAAAAAAAGCGAAGTACAACGGTTACGAACAGCCAACACTGACTGGCAAAAACATCGCACTTATCTTTGAGAAAACCTCAACTCGTACTCGCTGTGCATTTGAAGTTGCTGCATTCGACCAAGGTGCTCGAGTTTCTTACTTAGGCCCATCTGGCTCTCAAATTGGCCACAAAGAATCAATGAAAGATACCGCTCGCGTTCTTGGCCGTATGTACGATGGCATTGAATACCGCGGCTTCGGTCAAGAGATCGTTGAAGAGCTAGGCGCTTACGCTGGCGTACCAGTATGGAATGGCCTGACTGACGAATTCCACCCAACACAAATCCTGGCTGACTTCCTAACTATGACGGAATACGGCCGTGGTAAACAACTGCATGAAATCAGCTTTGCTTACCTAGGTGATGCTCGTAACAACATGGGTAACTCTCTAATGGTTGGCGCTGCGAAAATGGGCATGGACATTCGCCTTGTTGCTCCAAAACAATTCTGGCCACAAGAAGAACTATTAGCTGAATGTCGTGAAATTGCTGAACACACAGGCGGCAAAATCACGCTAACAGAAGATGTTCAAGAAGGCGTGCAAGGTTGTAACTTCCTATACACCGATGTTTGGGTATCGATGGGCGAAGCAAAAGAAGCGTGGGCTGAGCGCATCAACCTAATGATGCCTTACCAAGTCAACATGGACATGATCAAAGCGACTGGCAACCCACATGTGAAATTCATGCACTGCCTACCGGCTTTCCACGGCGAAGATACCACCGTAGGCAAACAACTTGCTGCTGAATATCCACAACTAAAAGACGGCGTTGAAGTGACAGATGAAGTGGTTGAGTCTGAATACTCTATCGTGTTCGACGAAGCTGAAAACCGCATGCACACCATCAAAGCAGTAATGGTTGCGACACTAGGCAGCTAATAAGTTAATAAGTTAAGCACTCACTTGTTCGCAAGACGTTGACAAGTTAAGTGCAATAACAGGGAAATGCGGGTGGCGTTCTTGGGATTTTGACCTTGGATAAAACCCGCATTTTTTTTCATGTACTAGAAAGGATTATTACCTGAAAAAACCTGAGATTCGCAGTTCCGACAAAGGCTTAAATGAAAGCTAAAAACGGACGCAATTTCGCATAAAAATCCATTAAATGAATACTTTACAGAAAGTATTGCATGGTCTTTTTATCTGAGTATAATCCTCCGCAATTTGTCTAAAGAGAGCAAAAAATGAACCGCAATTCTGTCGCACATAATTGTCAAACCACACGCCAAAGAGTGGCGTTGGTGTCATTTTTATTTTGCTCTATTGATCGTTTCGAAGCCTCCTATTTTTAGGGGGCTTTTTTTTGTCCGCAATTTGACTGTATGCATAGAAGGAAGACCCGTTATGGCGCATTCGTTATTTAACAAGCACATCATCTCCATACCTGAGCTCACTCGTAATGAACTAGAGCTTATCGTCGACACAGCAGCAAGACTCAAGGCCGAGCCAAACCCAGAGTTGCTGAAAAATAAAGTCGTTGCGAGCTGCTTCTTTGAGCCTTCAACTCGAACTCGTCTTTCATTTGAAACCGCCGTTCAACGCCTTGGTGGCACGGTCATCGGCTTTGATAATGGCGGTAACACATCACTGGCGAAAAAAGGCGAAACGCTTGCCGACTCAGTGCAGGTTATTTCATCTTACGTGGATGCCTTTGTGATGCGTCACCCACAAGAAGGCGCAGCACGTTTAGCGTCTGAATTCTCTAACGGTGTTCCGGTGGTAAATGGCGGCGATGGTGCCAACCAACACCCAACTCAGACCTTGCTGGATCTGTTCTCGATTTACGAAACGCAGGGCACGCTTGATAACCTCAATGTCGCATTCGTCGGCGACCTAAAATATGGCCGTACTGTGCACTCACTAACCCAAGCGCTATCAAAATTCAATAACGTACGTTTCTTCTTTATCGCACCAGAAGTATTAGAGATGCCAGATTACATCTGTGAAGAGCTAGAAGAGATGGGGATCCAATACAGCACTCACAGCAGCATTGAAGAAGTCGTGCCAGAACTGGATGTTTTATACATGACTCGCGTACAGAAAGAGCGCTTTGATGCGTCGGAATACGCACACATGAAATCGGCTTACATCCTAACCGCCGATACATTGAAAGACGCTCGTCAAAATATGAAGGTCCTTCACCCACTGCCACGCGTCGACGAAATCACCACCGACGTCGATAAAACGCCACACGCTTACTACTTCGAACAGGCTGAAAACGGTGTGTACGCACGTGAAGCTTTATTAGCCCTAGTTCTAAACGACACTTTATAAGCAGGAGATATAGTCATGGTTAAACAAACTCAGCTACAAGTAGAAGCGATCCGTAATGGCAGCGTGATTGACCACATCCCTGCTCATCTTGGGATTAAAATTCTCAAACTGTTCAAGCTGCATAAAACAGAACAACGCATCACGATGGGCTTAAACCTGCCATCATCAGCGCTCGGCAACAAAGACCTAATCAAAATTGAGAACATCTTTCTGACCAAGGAACAAGCCAACCAATTGGCTCTGTACGCTCCACAAGCGACAGTGAATCAGATTGAAGAGTACAAAGTGGTCAACAAGCTAACCCTTGTGCTGCCAGAACAAATCAACAGTGTGTTCGCCTGCCCAAATAGCAACTGTATTTCACACGGTGAACCTGTCGAAAGTAGCTTTAAAGTGCAGCTAAAACACGAAAACGTACAGCTAAAATGTCACTATTGTGAAAAAGTATTCTCTCGCGAGATCATGAGTGAAATTCGCTAACCCTTAGCGGTATTACCTTCGCAACAAAAACCACTAAAGTAACATGGATATTTATTCCCAAGCCGGAATAAATATCCATTAGCCAAAGAATAAAACCCCAAAATAAAAGCAATAAACCAGAATATTATTTGGTGATCGCCTTCAAAAAGATAACTATCCTTTAGTGGTAGACTCAATGAATAGATGATCATACATCTCGCATACCCTTCCTTCTCTACTTCGGGATTCATCGGTAAGCCTAATTAATAATCGTACTCTACGGCTTTGGGAGTGCGTTCTGCGCTATGGACAAGCGATATCCACACGTTGACCTTAAGGAGTTGTTCATGAACGAAATCACTGAGCACGGTTGCTTGTATTCAGCTGAAGATAAAACACTGACTGCGGCGTGCAAACGCTTACTACAACAACAAAGCTTCTCGACCCAAAATCAACTGCGCGAGAAACTGGTCGAGATCGGTTATACAGGCATTAGCCAATCGACTGTCTCTCGCATTTTGTCACAGCTTGGCGTTGTCAAAATTCAGAATGCCTGTGGTAAAAAGGTTTACTGCATTACAGTTGAAAGCGCGCCTGTGCGTGTCGATGCCTCCATCTCATCGCAAATCGAATTAATTACTCACAACCAAGCGATGGTGATCGTCAAAACAAACCCTGGTTGTGCGCAGTTGGTCGCAAGGTTAGTCGATATCGACCCACATACAGAGATTATCGGTACTGTTGGCGGCAATGACACTGTGCTCATTATTCCAAAAGATACGATGAACATTGATGCTTGCGAACAAGTAGTAAGAGCACGCTTAGGTGTTGCCTAAATGTCTTACTGGCAAGGGCTGTTCACTGCAGTTGCGCAGCTAACCCTCTCTCGACTGCCTAGCAAAGTGGCTCACCCGCCCTAGCGGATATTTGCTGGTCGATGAAACTAATCACAAACTATTACGGTCTGATTGAGTTAAGATACCTTCAACTCCAATTTGATGACTAAATAGTATGCGACGACTTGCCACATTACTTTTTGTTTGTGTTTCCCTGTTCACCCAGCCTGCGTGGGCGCTTTTTGGAAATGACAACGCCGAGCCAAGCTTCGGAGGCAATAACAACGGTTTTGTCCCTGTAGACCAAGCTTTCCCTTTCAATTACTACCAGCAAGACGGCAAGGTGCTTCTCGACTGGCAAGTAAAAGAAGGCTACTACCTCTACCAACATAGCCTCTCTTTCACTGGGCAAAATCTCGCGATCGGTAACGTTGAATTAGAAGATGGTAAGCCACACCAAGATGAATTCTTTGGTGAGGTGAGCATTTATACCCAGCCGTTATTCGTTCAAGTTCCCCTACAGAGTTACCAAGATGGCTCACAGCTGATCGTTAAATATCAAGGCTGTGCGGATGCGGGTTTCTGCTATCCACCCGAAACTCGAATCATCGACATTGAACCATTTGCGGCTACAGATTTTGGTTCTGGTTCAGGCGACTCTCAAGCTAATGCGGTATCGCAAGAGTCATCGGCTGCAAACAATGAAACCGATGTTTCAACGCAACAAGCTTCTCTAAAAGCAGACGTTGCAACTAACACCACTCCACAATCAAGTGCACCCGTTTCAAAAGAAGCGAGCCTAGCCGATAAGCTCGGTGACAGTTGGTGGACGCCATTATTATTCTTAGCACTTGGTGTTGGCTTAGCCTTTACACCGTGTGTTCTGCCGATGTACCCAATTCTAACGGGTATCGTTTTAGGTGGCGGCAAGCTCAGCCAAGGTCGTGCGCTGATGTTGTCGTTCATCTATGTGCAAGGTATGGCGCTAACCTACACCCTGTTAGGTTTAGTGGTTGCCTCTGCAGGTATGCAGTTCCAAGCGGCGATGCAACACCCTTACGTATTGATTGCGTTGAGCGTTCTATTCGTGGCGTTAGCCATGTCGATGTTTGGCGTTTATAACCTGCAACTGCCAAGCAGCATTCAAACTTGGCTCAACAACCAAAGTAACAAGCAACAAGGTGGCAATACCTTGGGCGTGTTCGCGATGGGTGCTATCTCTGGCTTGGTGTGTTCGCCTTGTACCACAGCGCCACTATCGGGTGCGCTGTTGTATGTGGCTCAAAGTGGTGACCTGTTTACTGGCGCGATCGCTCTATACGCATTGGCGATGGGTATGGGTATCCCGCTGATCTTAGTTGCGGTATTTGGTAATAAGCTACTACCGAAAGCGGGCAGCTGGATGGACAAGGTAAAAATCGTATTCGGCTTTATCTTGCTGGCAGCACCAATCTTCCTGCTAGAGCGTATTATCCCTGAGTTATGGGCAACAGTGCTTTGGTCTGGCCTTGGCTTCATCGCCTTCGGTTGGCTGTACCACAGCAAAAATGCACTGCCATTCGGCGGCTGGAAGCAAAGTGCGGTCGGTATCATCGCAATGCTTGGCTTGTTTGCTTCCGCACAGCCTGCATTGAACTATTGGTTTGCGGAGAAGAGCGTAACGGTAGAACAACAGCATATCCAATTTGCACGCATCAATACCGTTGAAGAGCTAGAAATCCAGCTCATCGAAGCGAAAAAGCTGGGTAAACCAGTGATGCTCGATTTCTACGCAGATTGGTGTGTGGCGTGTAAAGAGTTCGAGAAGTACACCTTCCATCAAGCTGATGTTGAGAACAAACTTTCTGACTTCGTACTGCTTCAGGCTGACGTAACAAGAAACATGCCTCAAGATATTGAACTGCTTAAACAATTACAGGTACTCGGCTTACCAACGATTGAGTTCTGGGATGGCGAGGGTAACCATGTTCCAAATGCTCGTGTCACTGGTTTTATGCCTGCCGATGTATTCTTAAAACACATGCAAGACCACCAGCTATAACGACGACATTCGTCTAAATACAAGCTCTAACGCAAGCTGCACTGCTCCTCATAACGAGATGGCAGTGCGGCTTTTTTGTGATTATAGGAAACGCTTTCCAAGAACAGGGATAAAAGTCGATATGGTTCAGACTTTTAATGCATAGATATTGTCCACATACTCAATCAGGATGATAATAAATATTAACTAAATTGTTAAAAGTATGAACGTCATGGACTCGACCTATACCATCATCATTGCTGATGACCACCCTCTCTTCCGCAACGCCCTGTTTCAGTCAGTTCATATGGCGATCAGCGGTGCGAACCTGCTTGAGGCTGATTCTCTCGACGCCTTACTGACTCTGCTTAAGAAAGAAGATGAACCCGACCTGCTGCTGCTCGACCTGAAAATGCCGGGTGCCAATGGCATGTCAGGCTTAATTCAACTGCGCGCTGAATACCCAGATCTACCGATTGTGGTGATTTCTGCCAGTGAAGATGCCAGCGTAGTGACTCAAGTGAAGAGCCACGGTGCGTTTGGCTTCATTCCTAAGTCGAGTGATATGCGTGAATTGGTGAGTGCACTGAATCAAGTGCTGAATGGCGACCCGTTCTTCCCTGAAGGACTGATTACCAACAATGCTGCCTGTAGCGACCTTGCAGAAAAGATTTCCACACTGACGCCTCAGCAGTACAGGGTATTAGGGATGCTTTCTGACGGCTTGCTGAACAAGCAAATCGCCTATGAATTGAATGTTTCGGAAGCGACCATCAAGGCACATATGACGGCCATCTTCCGTAAACTGGATGTGAAAAATCGTACTCAAGCGGTTATCTTGCTACAAGAAGTCCACAATTAGGCTTCGCTCATATCCTCTTCTAAAGTCGTCTTAGGTAAACATAAACCCAACCTGACGACTTTATGATCATCTATCTCTGCGACTACCCAAGTGATGTCATGCCACTCGAAGCTATCGCCCAATACTGGGTGCGCGCCAAGTTCGCGCTCAGCCAATTGTTTTAGCGTCATGTCGCGCTCTTCTTCCGAGCCAAGTTCAATGCCATAGCAGTCACTCACGGCAGCAATCGATAACCCAACCTCAAGGAAGAAATCACCAAAGAATCGAGCTGCATCTTCGGCTAAAGGTGCCTCACTGAATAGCTCACTTAGGCTATCTAGGTCTTTATCTTGACCAAGCACACAGAGAATATCGTTCGCCTCTAGCACGGTACTGCCCGATGGGTGAAGCAAGGTATCCTTTCTAAACAGTGCAGTAATGCGCGTTCCTTCCGGCATAGACAAACGCTTCAGTGGTTCGCCCACACACCATTTCTCTTCTTTCAGCTTGTAGACAAACATCTCCCACTCACTGGCAGGGTAGATTTCAATGCCTGTACGAGAAATCGGTGTCGGTGTTGGAGGTAAAGTCACTTGAGCCAATCTCGCGACTTTCATCAAGCTGCCGCCTTGAACAATCAGCGACACCATAACCACGAAGAAGGCGATATTAAAATACAGCTGAGCATTGGGCAGGCCAGCCATCATCGGGAACACGGCCAGAATGATCGGCACCGCACCACGTAAACCGACCCAAGAAACAAACCAACGTTCCTTGGTGGTAAAGCTTCTGAACGGCAGCAAACCCAACCAAACCGACAGCGGACGAGCAAACAAAATCATACCGAAGGCCAGTGCTAATGCAGGCAGAGCAATGTCCATCAGCGTCGATGGCGTCACCAGTAAACCCAATACCAAGAACATCACGATTTGGCTTAACCACGTCATGCCATCAAGGACATTAAGAATCGAGTGTCGAGAGCGTGTCGGACGATTACCAATGAACAAGCCCACTAAGTAAATCGATAAGATACCGCTGCCGCCAAGCATGTTAGAGAAGGCAAACAGAGCTACACCGCCACTGAGCACCAGAATCGAATACAGGCCATCAGCCAGCTGCACTCGATTGATTAAGCTCCACAGAACCCAACCGCCACCAAGGCCGATAAGCGTGCCGACACCAAACTGCATCGCGAAACTTTTCAGTAGGAAGTTCATTCCCATCTCGGCATCTGGGGTGCCAAGTAGCGTAATTAAGGTCACTGTCAGGAAGACTGCCATTGGGTCGTTGGTACCCGATTCGATCTCTAAGGTTGAGCCAACACGCTCATTGAGGCTTTGCCCTTTCAACAAAGAGAATACCGCTGCCGCATCGGTGGAGCCAACAATTGCGCCCACCAAAATGCCCTGCATCAGTGACAGGTCGAACAGCCAAGAAGCCATAAGTCCAGTTAAGGTCGCAGTACAGGCCACGCCTATTGTGGCTAGTGACAGTGACGGCCAGAAAGCGACCTTGAAGCTTGCAACCTTGGTCCGCATACCGCCATCAAGCAGGATCACAGCAAGCGCAAGATTACTCACCAAATAAGTTAGGGAGTAGTCATCGAAATTGATGCCACCGGGCCCATCTTCACCAGCTAACATGCCAACGAAAAGGAAGATCAAAAGAATAGGAACGCCCAAGCGAGAGGAGACTTGCGAAAAAAGCACACTGATGGCGATGAGCACCGCACCAGTTAAAAATAAGTGGTTAATAGTTATTGCGTCCAATTCGTCCCCCCAAAGAATAAAACCCGAGCTTTAAGCATGTTGATCTTCTGCCGTTAAGCAAGGCGCGGTCGGTAAAAGTGCCGCTGATACTATAACAAACTTATGTTTCGCTTCGTGTCATATGCAGGACTAAATACCGTTTCTCGGTCATTTAGTTGTTAAATTTTATGACTCGCACCCTAATTCATGCGTTTTTGTTAGACCTTAGGCTAATTTAACAACATTGTAACATCACATTTTTCTATGGTTATGTCTTCCAACTCCCATATTTCAGTGGATTAGTGCTAATCGCGTCCCGACTAAAGTTGCACAGATCCCTTTACTTATCCTTGCTACATTCTAAATCGTAACATTACGTTAACACGATAATTTTCTACAGAAACAGTTTCTACGGAAACGAAATAAAGGAGAAGGCAATGGCGTTCGAATCTACGGAACATGCTCAAGCCTACTGGAAGGAAAACTTGGGAATTATGGGAACACTGCTCGCGGTCTGGTTTGCAGTGTCTTACGGCGCTGGCATCTTATTTGTGGATGCCCTCAATACCGTTCAGTTTGGCGGGTTCAAGCTAGGATTTTGGTTCGCTCAGCAAGGTTCGATATACACCTTCGTGGCGCTGATATTTATTTACGTTGTTCGCATGAATGCGCTCGACAAAAAATACAACGTACAGGAAGACTAGAGGCTAGAACATGGATATTCAAACTTGGACGTTTATTCTCGTCGGTATTACTTTCGCGGTATATATCGGCATCGCAATCTGGGCTCGTGCAGGGTCTACGAGTGAGTTCTACGTTGCTGGCGGTGGTGTACACCCAGTAGCAAACGGCATGGCGACCGCCGCTGACTGGATGTCGGCAGCATCATTCATCTCAATGGCAGGTATCATCTCATTCGTTGGTTACGACGGTGCGGTTTACCTAATGGGTTGGACAGGCGGTTACGTACTACTTGCGCTATGTTTAGCACCTTACCTACGTAAGTTCGGTCAGTTTACGGTTCCTGATTTCATCGGTGAGCGTTACTACTCGAAAACTGCCCGTATGGTAGCGGTATTCTGTGCAATCTTCGTATCATTTACGTACGTTGCAGGTCAGATGCGTGGTGTAGGCGTTGTATTCTCTCGTTTCCTAGAAGTCGACATTAACCTAGGTATCATCATTGGTATGGGTATTGTGTTCTTCTACGCAGTGCTTGGTGGCATGAAAGGCATCACTTATACGCAGGTAGCTCAATTCTGTGTCCTCATTTTCGCCTTCCTTGTTCCAGCAATCTTTACGTCAATCATGATGACAGGTAACCCACTTCCACAAGTTGGTATGGGCTCTACGCTATCAGGCACAGATGTTTACTTACTTGATAAACTGGATGGACTCACCGAAGAACTCGGATTTACCGCCTATACCGAAGGTAACAAGAGCATGGTGGATGTATTCTTCATCTGTGCGGCTCTAATGGTAGGTACTGCGGGTCTTCCACACGTAATCATTCGTTTCTTCACTGTACCAAAAGTACGTGATGCTCGTATCTCAGCGGGTTGGGCTCTACTGTTCATCTCATTGCTATACACAACAGCACCAGGTGTTGCAGCATTCGCTCGTGTAAACATGATCGAAACAATCAACGGCCCTGACATGCAAGGTGTCGCAGCAGCAGACGCACCAAGCTGGTACAAAAACTGGGAAAGCACAGGTCTAGTAGGTTGGGAAGATAAGAACGGCGATGGAAAAATGTTCTACTCGGGCGATGAACGCAACGAGATGAAGATTAACCGTGACATCATCGTATTGGCTTCTCCAGAGCTAGCGAAACTACCAAACTGGGTTGTAGCACTGCTTGCAGCCGGTGGCCTAGCAGCCGCACTATCAACTGCCGCAGGTCTACTACTGGTAATCTCTACGTCGATTTCACATGACTTGTTGAAGAAAGGCTTCAGACCAAACATGACCGACAAACAGGAGCTGTTAGCCGCTCGTTTGGCAGCTATGGTCGCGATTGTCGGTGCAGGTTACTTGGGTATTAACCCACCAGGCTTCGTAGCACAGGTAGTAGCGTTTGCCTTCGGCTTAGCCGCAGCATCCTTCTTCCCAGCGATTATCCTAGGTATCTTCTACAAGAAGATGAACAAGGAAGGCGCAATTGCAGGTATGTTGTCAGGTATTGCCTTCACAGCAAGCTACATCATCTACTTCAAGTTCATTAACCCAGCAGCAAGCACACCTGAAAACTGGTGGTTTGGTATCAGCCCAGAGGGCATCGGTACGCTAGGTATGTGCCTAAACTTCGTAGTATCAATTGCTGTAAACAAGGTAACTGCTGAAGTGCCACAAGATGTACAAGATATGGTTGAGAACATTCGTTACCCGAAAGGTGCTGGTGAAGCTCACGACCACTAAGCAGAGATGTTTAGCAAAAAATGAATCAGTACTTACATTGTAGGGATTAGGTACTGAATCTCAGAAAGCCGATACGTTATGTATCGGCTTTTTCTTTTCCCGTTTTATTTTATAAAAAGACAAACAAAAGGTTGTTTTTAAAATCTCATTTGATAATAATTATCATTAAGATCCAGTGGGGAGATGCAAGTGATGATGAAAGAACAGCAGGGTCTCTATTCGAGGTTTTACAAAGCACAAGATCGCTTTGCTTCATTAGAACAAGTCCAAGGCCATGAGCCATTTGTGATTCGAGACTACATCGAGTGCGCACTGACGCTTTCCGCTTACTATGAAAAGCACGCCGCCCAAGAAAACATCTTGTTGTGCGAGCTGTACCTGCGCCAAGTTTTCTTCCATCTGATTGAAGCGATTGAGTCTCCTGAGCGCAGTTTCGCCTTTCGTCATATCTGCCTAGACTCTATTCACTCACCACTATTTTATTTGAAACGCCACTACTGCCAGCAGCCTCAAGGCCAAGCGCGTTTTTTGAATCTCAGCCAAACACTACAACAAGTCCAAGCCCCACTTGGCTAACAAGGATAGAACATGACCCTACAATATCGAATTGAGAAAGACAGCATGGGGGAAGTGAAAGTCCCTGCTGATGCGCTATACCAAGCACAAACTCAACGTGCTGCAGATAACTTTGCTTTTAGTTCACACAAGATGCCAACCAGCTTCATTCAAGCATTGGCATTCATTAAACAGGCCGCCGCAGACACCAACGCTCAGTTGGGTTTATTGGAAGGTGATATCGCCAACGCGATTGCCGAAGCGAGCCAAGAGATCATCGATGGTAAATACCTCGATCAATTCCCGATCGATGTTTATCAAACTGGCTCTGGTACTAGCTCCAACATGAATGCTAATGAAGTGATTGCCACGCTCGCTTCAAGAAGCTTACAAGGCGACGTAAACCCGAATGATCACGTCAATATGGGTCAAAGCAGCAACGATGTGGTACCAACTGCAATTCAAGTCAGTGTCGCTCTTATGGCTGAAAACAAACTACTGCCTGCATTAACTCACCTTTCTGAAGCACTTACCGTTAAACAGCAAGAGCTTGCTGAGGTAGTGAAAACCGGTCGTACTCATCTAATGGATGCGATGCCAATTACCTTTGCTCAAGAGCTTGGTGGCTGGAAGTTCCAGATTGAACACGCCAAGCAAGCCATTGAAAGCACCCTGCCCGCTATCAAGGCGCTAGCTCAAGGTGGAACAGCGGTAGGAACCGGGATCAATGCCGACCCACGCTTTGCCGATAAGTTTGCAAGTCACCTATCTCAATCGACAAAGATCAGTTTTAACTCGAGTGAGAACTTCTTTTTCAACCTCAGCAGCCAAGATGCGATCGTTGCCTTTTCAGGGCAGCTCAAAACTGCAGCAGTTGCGATCATGAAGATCTCAAACGATCTTCGCTGGATGAACTCAGGCCCGCTAGCAGGTTTAGGTGAGATCGAATTGCAGGCGCTACAGCCGGGTTCTTCTATCATGCCGGGCAAAGTGAACCCTGTGATTCCAGAAGCCGCAGCGATGGCAGCAGCACAAGTGATTGGTAACGACACGACGATTACTGTGGCAGGCCAATCAGGCAACTTCCAACTGAATGTGATGCTGCCAGTCATTGCTCATAACGTATTAGAAAGTATCGAGCTTTTAGCTAACAGCTCCATCGCATTGGCTGATAAAGCCGTTGCGACCTTTACTGTGCGCCAAGACAATCTTGATTTAGCACTTTCAAAGAATCCAATTCTGGTCACGGCACTCAACCCTGTGATTGGTTACTTGAAAGCTGCGGATATTGCTAAGAAAGCCTACAAAGAGGGTTTGCCAATCCTTGAGGTTGCAGAAAGAGAAACCGATCTCAGCCGAGAAGAACTCAGCAAACTGCTTGATCCAACCACACTGACGCAGGGTGGTATTGCTGGTTAAAACCAGTAACTCATAGCAAGTCTATCGGATCAAAAAAAGGCCTCATCTGAGGCCTTTTAGTCTCTAATAGTTAATTAAAAATAGTGATTTGAATTAACTCACGCGATTCAATACCGCTCTGAGTTTTAGCGGCTTCACAGGCTTGGCAATAAAACTAAAGCTGTTGGCCTTTATCGCTGCCAACATGTCATCTGTTCTATCGGCACTGATGATGACCCCTTCAAAAGAGTCTCCAAGGCGCAGTCGACACTGTTGCAACACCTCAAGTCCCGTTCGACCATTGTCGAGACGATAATCAGAGAAGATCACATCCGGCTGCCAGTCGTCATCGAGACACTTCAAGCTTTCAACCAGATCAACCGCGGTCTTAACCTCACAACCCCAACGACCAATCAGGTTCTCCATCCCGACCAAAATTTCGCGCTCATTATCGACACACAATATTTTCAGATGTTCGATGTCGCTGGTCGCCATTGGCGCTGAAGCTTGCACAACTGGAGCCACTTTTTCCGCTCGAGCTAAGGTGATGGAAAAGACACTACCTTGACCCGGCCATGAGCGCATCGAAATTTGATGACCAAGTACATGAGCAATACCTTTCGAGATGGCTAACCCTAACCCCAACCCTTGATCAGAACGCACTTGGCTGCCACGAGTAAATTCTTCGAAGATCTCTTGTTGCTTGTCTTCATCGATACCGGTTCCGTTATCCCACACATCGATTCGCACTTGCCCGTTCACTCGCCTTGCACCCAGAACCACTTTACCTTCCGGGTTATAGCGAAAGGCGTTGGTCAAAAAGTTCTGAATCACACGTCTCAATAACTTAGGATCAGAGTGAATGAACAATGACGATGGGATCATCTTGAACTCAATTTTTTGTTGTCTCGCTAAGGCACTAAATTCCGCATTTAAGTTGGTTAGCACATCGTGTACAGCAATCGCATGAATGTTGGTTTCTAGCTTCCCTGATTCCAGTCGAGAGATATCCAGTAAGTCACCAATCAGATCTTCAGCAGCACCAAGCGCACTCTCGATGTGAGATGACAGTTGCTTCACCTCTTGCTCTTTCGCCACCTCAGAAAGTGACGAAGCAAACAAGCGCGCAGCATTGAGCGGCTGCATTAAATCGTGGCTTACCGCGGCGAGAAAACGACTCTTTGATTGGGACTCTTGATCCGAAATCTGAGTTGCTTTTACCAAGCGATGATTCAGTTTCTCGAGCTCTTGAGTTCGCTCATGCACTCTTGATTCCAAGCTTTCATTGGCATCTTTTAGCGCTTGCTCTGCTTGTCGGAATACCGTGATATCAGTGAAGCTCATTACGAAGCCGCCACTTGGCATCGGATTACCTTGCACCTCAATCACTCGGCCATCAGGACGAATACGAGAAGAGGTGTGTCGAGTGCCTTGTTCAAGGTGATAAACACGGCGGCGAACGTGATCTTCTGGGTCACCCGGGCCACACAAACCTTGTTCAGCATTATGACGAATCACATCTGAAATGGGTCGTCCAACCTGAATCAAACCCGCAGGGAATTCAAACAGCTCTAAGTAACGTTGATTCCACGCCACCAGCCTCATTTGTTTGTCTATTACAGCAATGCCTTGGCCAATATGTTCAATCGCGCCTTGCAATAAACCACGGCTGAAATCGTACAGTTCAGAGGCTTCATCAACGATGGTCGCTACTTCTTCAAGCTGCATGTTTCTGCCCTGTAAAGCGGAAGTAAGTACTAACTTAGCAGAAGAGGCACCGAATACACCGGCGAGTACACGCTCTGCGTGTCGAATCAAACTCGCAGGTGCTTGTTGATTAGGAAGTAACGGCTGCCCGTGTTGTTGCCAATAGCTGTGTAAGGCACTTTTCGCTCGCTTTCGACCGACAAAACGCGACGCCAACATCTCTAATTCAGCCACGGTTACACGGCTTTGATAAAGGCTAATGTTCTCATTTTCAGGCAGCGGCGTGCCAACAAATGCTGCTGATTGTAAGCGCTCACTTAGGCTTGGCCTGGTCGACATCGAAACCACGGCATAGCACAAGGTATTAAGTACAATACTCAGCACAATGCCCCAGTTCGAACTGCTGATATTCCAGCTACTGAGCAGTTCTGGCGGCGTGATCATCCACAGCAAAAGGTTACTTTCACTATCGCCTGCCAACATGCTGGTTTGACTCATCAGGGTAATCAGCCAAATCACTGAACCGACCATTAAGCCGACATACACACCCTTTCGGTTACCCGGACGCCAGTACAAACCACCAATCAGTGCCGGAGCAAATTGAGCAATCGCCGCAAACGAAAGGAAGCCGATCGCAGACAAGGAGTGAATGGTGTCGAGCGCCTGATAGAACAACCAAGCACCAAGCAGAAGCAATAAAATAAGCCCGCGACGAATTACGAGTAGCAGCCCCGAAAAATGACGATGGGTTCTTTGAGTTAGGCGCATGCGACGCAGAAGCAATGGCATAACTAAATCGTTCGAAACCATGATCGCCAATGCGATAGTCGATACGATCACCATACCACTTGCGGCAGACGTACCACCAAGGAACGCAAGCAAGGCAATATGATTGGCGCCTTCAGCCATCGGCAGGCTAATCACATACGTATCTGCAGGCATGCTTGGAAGCAGCCCTTGCCCCGCCCATGCGATAGGAAGAACAAACAGCCCCATCAAAATCAGATAAAGCGGAAATAACCAACGTGCTGTGTGTAGATCTTGAGGACGTTCGTTCTCTACCACCATGGTATGGAATTGGCGTGGCAGACAAACAATCGCCAACATAGTTAAAACGGTATGAATGATTAGAGTCGGAATATTCGGTGATTCGTAGGTGGAAGCCGCCACATCAAGCAAATCGATTTTGTCGCTGCTCATCGCCAAGTACATGATAAACAGACCAACAATCAGGAATGCCGCCAGCTTAACGATGGACTCAAATGCCACCGCCATCATCATGCCACGGTGATGTTCCGTGTTATCTATATGCCTGGTACCAAACAACATCGTAAAGATGGCCAGCGCGCCAACCACAAACCAAGAAACATGATAATCCTGATAGCCAAAATCTTGAGCCAGACTAGGAGCAACAATATCGAGCCCCATGGTAATACCGCGCAGTTGCAGCGCGATATAAGGAAGAATACCGACCACTGCGATAACCGTCACAGCTACCGCTAAGCCCTGAGATTTTCCGTAACGAGCCGCGATAAAGTCGGCAATCGAGGTGATGTGTTCTCGCTTCGCAATCAGGATCAACCGCGCCAAGATCCGCCACCCTAGTGTAAAGACCAGAATCGGGGCGAGATAAATGGGTAAAAAAGACCAAGGGTTATTGCTCGCCTGCCCCACCGTTCCGTAGAAGGTCCAAGAGGTACAATACACCGCAATAGAAAGGCTATAGATCCATGGACGCCAGCGTGATAGCCAGCGAACTTGCCTGTCTCCATACCATGCGATCAGAAATAACACGCCCAAGTAAGCTAAAGAGACTGGAATTACTACCCATCCTTGCATTGAAAACCCTTTCTTCATCCATAAAAAAACCTCTCCATAAGGGAGAGGTTTCATTTAACTAGGGAAGTGCGTTTAACTCAATCGCATCGCTTAAATTATGTGCTTTGGGCTTTAATTCTGAGCATCAGATTGAGCTGAGGCTGTTTGATTGACTTCAACCACTGAACTTCTTTCATCCAGCTTAATGAACAAGGCCAATCCACCCATCGCAGCCATGCCCCAGAAAATATTCGCTCCCCAAAGCTCATAACCCCAACCACTTAAGGTGGTCATTAACGCGATAAAGGCACCTAATGGAATCGCGTTGTACAGAGCTTGCAGGGCAACCATCTTGTTCTGTTCTTCAGATTGGATGTATTGAATCGCCGCGATGTGTGCCATGGCGAATGTCACCCCGTGCAGCAACTGAGCCACTATCAATACTGGAATCGCAATCGTTGATGCTGTGATACCCCAACGAGCCATTACCCCGATGCCAGCAATCACAAACAGAGTGCGCAATGATAATCCAGCAAACAATCGCTTGCTCAGAGCAAATACAGCCACCTCAGCAACCACAGCCAAGCTCCACAGATAACCGATGATCGCCTCAGAGTGCCCCGCCTCTTTCCAGTAAATCGCACTAAAGCTGTAATACGCGGCGTGGCTTCCTTGAAGCAGTGCCATCAATGCAAGAAACTTCACTACCGACGATTCACGTAATAGTTGACCAAGTTTAGGTCTTTCAGCGACTTGCTCTGATTCTGTCACCGGCATTACGTTCGGGTTTCTCATCGCGAACAACAGAGAAACCAAAACTCCTGCCAGCGCAGTATACAAAATCATATCCGTGCCAAATTCAGCCACCAGATAACCAACCACCGTTGAACCAGCAATAAATGCCACTGAACCCCACAAACGTGTACGTCCGTAATCAAGCATCTTGAGACGGCTGTAATGGTTCGCCATTGCATCAGAAAGCGGAATAATCGGTCCATAGCAGAGGTTGAACATTACCGTTGCTAGCAACATCAATAAAAAGCTACCACCAGTAAAGAAATGGAAACCAACAAATAATAGCGCGACAAAACTGAGGCAACGCAATGCTGGTATTAAATGCTCAACTTTATGGATACGTGGGGTGATCACAAAGTTGGCAACACAACGCGTAGCCAAACCCACACCAATCAATACGCCAATGTCCCCTGCAGAAACGCCTTGGTCTTCAAACCACAGCGCCCAAAATGGCAGATAAACGCCATAGGCAAAAAAGAAACCAAGAAAATACTGGGATATCCAGCCATAAGGGGAAGGATTAAACATAGGCGACCTATAAAAATGTGTGGAACAAGGAAGCGCCAATTATGCCTAGGTCACAAAAGATGAAAAAGGGAATTATTGAAGAGATAGTATTCCTGTATTCAATGAATATCGATATCCCATTTGAGTGAGGTATCCGGCGCTCACCCGCACCCACGATCGCATTTAGACTAAAGTCGTCTGGAGCTTCGCTGGTAATTTGTCAGACTGAAAAGAGACTCCTACTTCTTTCGATGCTTATGCCTGATAAATTTAATATGCAGCACCCGCCTTTCGATAGCCTGTCCGACACGGAGCAGTTAACGCTGCGTTCCTCATTGGATGTGGTTTATTACCGAGCACACGAGGTGATATTGGAGGCAGACCGCCCTAGTCGCCATCTGCATATTCTGATTAAAGGAGCCGTAGAGGAGCGCGCGAGCAGCGATGGAGAGATCTACGCACATTATGCCAATGACGATATCTTCGATGTACGAAGTCAGTTTGAGCCTCACACCAAACACCAATATATCGCACTTGAAGATACGCTAAGTTATCTACTGCCAACCGAGACCTTTCTCGAGCTGTACCACGCCAATGGCCAGTTTGCCGCTTACTTTGATAGCAACCTTTCGACACGAAAAGCGCTAATTGAAGCTGCCCAACAGCAACAAAATCTTGCAGAGTTCATACTGACCAAAGTGGACGAGTCGATCTATCACCCTCCACTGATACTGGAACCCAGCCAACCAATCAACCAAGTCACTCAAACCCTTAAAGAGCAAGGGTTGGACTCGGCTCTAATTCATTTAGAATATGATGATCCAAAAGCTTTTGGATCATCATGTACCTTTCCGTATGGAATCGTCACTCGAACCAATTTATTGCATGCTGTGATGCTCGATAATTACCCATTGGATGCGCCTGTCGGTGAGATCGCAACCTTCCCGGTGATGCACGTGAACCAAGGCGATTTCTTATTTAACGCTATGATTACCATGACCAGAAATCGAGTGAAAAGGTTGATGGTTTGTGATGGTAAAAATGCGGTCGGCATGGTGGATATGACACAGATCCTCAGTGCATTTTCCACACACTCTCACGTTCTCACTTTGCGTATTGCTCGTGCCACCAGCGTTGAAGAGTTGGCTATGGCCTCTAACAAACAGCGTCAACTGGTCGAGAGCTTACTCAGTAATGGGATTCGCACACGCTTTATCATGGAACTGATTTCTGCGGTCAACGAACAGATCATAGAGAAGGCTTTTGAGTTGATTATCCCTCCTGCACTGCATAACCACTGCTGCCTAATTGTGTTGGGTTCAGAAGGTCGCGGAGAGCAAATTCTCAAAACCGATCAAGACAACGCTCTGATTATTCAAGATGGTTTGGAGTGGCATCAATGCCAAAGTGCCATGAACGACCTAACCCATACATTGCAGCAATTGGGTTACCCACTATGTCCGGGCAACGTGATGGTCAACAACCCGAAATGGGTGCATTCAGAACAAGAGTGGAAGCAAACCCTCACCAGCTGGGTAAGCAAAGCAACGCCAGAGACAGTGATGGATATCGCCATCATGTCGGACGCACACGCCGTAGCGGGTAACAGGGAACTACTAAAACCAGTGAAGCAGCACCTCAGTGATTTAATGCTAGGACAAGAGTTGATTTTGACGGAATTCTGCCGCCCAGCGCTTAACTTCTCAGTACCCCTCACTCTATTTGGCAATGTGAAGCAATCCAAGTCAGGGCTCGATATCAAACAAGGCGGTATTTTCCCTATAGTGCATGGTGTGAGAGCACTTTGTCTTGAGCATGGTGTCACCGTAAACAACACCTTCGAACGCATTGAGCAGCTGGTCAGCAAGAAGGTATTAGAGCAAAGCACCGCGGATAATCTCAGTGAAGCACTCAAGCAATTCTTTAAGTGGCGCTTAGCCCAAAGGCTTTCTCAACAGCACAGCAGCAACAAAATTAACGTCAAACTGATGGAGCGAGCAGACAGAGATTTGCTTCGTCATAGCCTGCACGTGGTGAAGAAATTCAAGCAATGGCTCGGCTACCACTATCAGATACGAGATTAGGCAATTGAACGATGAATAGGTTGGTTCGCTATTACTGGCATCACAAGCTCAAAGGCTCTCTTTACCAGCCTCTGTTTACTGCGCCTATTGATCATGAATATGTATCGCTCGATTGTGAAACCACCAGCCTAGACCCTAATCAGGCGGAATTAGTCACTATTGCCGCGACCAAGATCATCGGTAACCGAATCATTACCAGCCAACCTTTTGAAGTCCGATTGCGCGCCCCGCAATCGCTCGATTGCAATTCAATAAAAATCCACCGCATTCGTCATCAAGATCTAAAGCACGGCATCGAAGAAAAACAGGCTTTAGTTGAGCTACTGAACTTCATTGGTAATCGTCCTTTAGTCGGCTATCACATCCGCTATGATAAAAAAATTCTCGACCGCGCCTGTTTAAAACAACTTGGATTTCCACTGCCTAACCGATTAGTCGAAGTAAGCCAACTCTATCAAGACAAACTCGAAAGACAGCTGCCCAATGCCTATTTCGATCTCAGTATGGATGCCATCTGTCGCCAGCTCGATTTACCGATTCCAGTCAATAAACATGATGCATTACAAGACGCTATCTCCGCTGCGCTGATCTTTGTGCGCCTGAAACATGGTGATCTACCTCGTTTCAACTCTTCTTATTCTTAATTCAACCACTGGCGCTTCACATAGAGAGCAACATCTCAAAAATGAACTTAACTCGCTATTTTGTAAGTGAAAAGCAGCGTCTCATCCTAAAGTCTAATTGTGGAAATCGCCGTCCTAGCCGAGAGTGATAACACAAAGATGGTTCTGTAATAGACCTAGAAACTGAACACAAAGGAAGTTGCCAGTTCATTAGGAATGTAGGCACAAGGAGAGATGCAATGAGTGAAGCCCACGTTTATCCGGTAAAAGAAAATATTAAATCAACCACACACGCGGATAATGACACTTACCTAGCCATGTACCAGCAATCTGTTTCTGACCCTGAAGGCTTTTGGGGTGAACACGGAAAAATCGTTGATTGGATCAAGCCTTTCACACAGGTAAAAAACACCTCTTTCGACCCTGGCCACATCGACATCCGCTGGTTTGAAGATGGCACGCTTAACGTTTCGGCTAACTGTATCGACCGCCACCTTGCTGAACGCGGTGATGAAGTCGCTATCATCTGGGAAGGCGATGACCCGGCAGATGATAAAACTCTAACTTTTAATGAACTGCACAAAGAAGTGTGCCTGTTTTCGAATGCTCTAAAAGAGCAAGGCGTACGCAAAGGTGATGTGGTTTGTTTATACATGCCAATGGTGCCAGAAGCGGCAGTAGCAATGCTGGCATGTACCCGTATCGGTGCGGTTCACACGGTAGTATTTGGTGGTTTCTCACCAGAAGCACTGTCTGGTCGTATTATCGATTCAAACTCTAAAGTCGTTATCACTGCCGATGAAGGCGTGCGTGGCGGCCGTGCGGTTCCACTGAAGAAAAACGTCGATGAAGCTCTGACCAACCCTGAAGTGAAGAACATCGAGAAGGTTGTAGTATTCAAGCGTACTGGCGGTGATGTGGCTTGGCATGAACACCGTGATGTGTGGTGGCATGATGCTATTGCAAACGTATCGGCAGATTGCCCACCAGAAGAGATGAACGCAGAAGATCCACTCTTCATCCTTTATACATCAGGCTCAACGGGTAAACCTAAAGGTGTTATGCACACCACAGGTGGTTACCTTGTTTATGCAGCGATGACATTTAAATACGTGTTCGATTACCAAGAAGGCGAGACTTTCTGGTGTACAGCCGATGTGGGCTGGATTACGGGTCACACATACCTTGTTTACGGGCCACTAGCTAATGGTGCAAAAACTATTTTGTTTGAAGGCGTGCCAAACTACCCGAACACAAGCCGTATGAGTGAAGTGGTCGATAAGCACCAAGTGAATATTCTTTACACAGCACCAACTGCGATTCGTGCATTGATGGCGAAAGGCAATGAAGCCGTTGAAGGCACATCTCGTGACAGCCTAAGAATCATGGGCTCAGTAGGCGAACCTATTAACCCTGAAGCTTGGGAGTGGTACTACAAAACGATTGGTAACGAACAGTCTCCAATTGTCGATACTTGGTGGCAAACAGAAACGGGCGGCATCTTAATCGCACCGCTACCGGGCGCAACCGATCTAAAGCCAGGTTCAGCGACGCGTCCATTCTTTGGTGTGCAACCTGCGTTAGTTGATAACATGGGTAATATCATTGAGGGTGCAACAGACGGCAACCTAGTCATTCTAGACTCTTGGCCAGGCCAAATGCGTACCGTTCATGGCGATCATGACCGCTTCGAACAGACTTACTTCTCTACATTTAAGGGCATGTACTTCACCAGTGACGGCGCTCGTCGCGATGAAGACGGTTACTACTGGATTACTGGTCGTGTCGATGACGTACTTAACGTCTCTGGTCACCGTATGGGTACTGCTGAGATTGAATCTGCTCTAGTAGCGTTCGATAAGATTGCAGAGGCTGCGATTGTCGGTATCCCTCATGATATTAAAGGCCAAGCAATTTACGCTTACATCACGCTGAACGATGGTGAGTTCCCAACCGCAGAGCTTCATAAAGAGGTGAAAGACTGGGTACGTAAAGAAATTGGACCAATTGCAACGCCAGATGTACTGCACTGGACTGACTCTCTGCCAAAAACTCGTTCAGGTAAAATCATGCGTCGTATCCTACGTAAGATTGCTACCGGAGATACAGGTAACCTAGGTGATACCTCAACACTAGCCGACCCAAGCGTGGTTGATAAGCTGATTGCTGAGAAAGCAGAACTGGCATAAGCAACCCGTTACACCCTGAATTACTGTTTAAAACAGACCTTACCTAAACCGTCACCTATGTGGCGGTTTTTTTATGGCTGATCTTGATCTCAAATATCCTCGACAAAATTAAGGCTATGACGCTTTTTTGTTAAGTTGGTAACAATTCCACGCTGTATCAATAGGAGATTAGACCAGTAAATTGCTGCGATTTGCGCTGAATTAGCTATAATCTGGTTCTAATTTTTAAATTTGGGTTTTTCTCACTGGAAATTAACCCCAAATTTTCAATAAAATGGCAACATTCACGTTCGTAAACACGATAAAGGAAGATAGCCCCACGATGTCTACAAAGTTTCGCATTCTAGTTTTAAATGGCCCAAACCTTAACCTGTTAGGCCTTAGAGAGCCTGCACACTACGGTTCTCAAACACTTGACCAGATTATTAGCTCACTGACCGAGCAAGCGAAAGCACACGATGTTGAGCTATCTCACTTACAGTCAAATCGCGAGTATGAACTGATTGAAGCGATCCATAGTGCTTATCAAAATGTTGATTTTATTATTATCAACCCAGCAGCCTTTACACATACCAGTGTGGCACTGCGTGATGCACTACTTGGCGTTGCAATCCCATTTATTGAGGTCCATCTATCGAATGTTCACGCACGTGAGCCATTCCGTCACCACTCTTACCTATCTGATAAAGCAGAAGGTGTGATTTGTGGCTTAGGTGCCCAAGGTTATCAATTTGCTTTGACCGCTGCGCTCAGCAAGCTCAACTCAAAGTAAACATAAACAACGAACTATTACTAACCTACTCAGTCAAAGAGTAAGTTCAATTAACAGATAAAGAGAAAGAAACAATGGATATTCGCAAAATCAAAAAGCTAATCGAATTGGTTGAAGAGTCTGGTATTTCTGAGCTAGAAATCTCTGAAGGTGAAGAGTCAGTACGAATCAGTCGTAACAGCACTGCACCTGTAGCACCTGTTCAATATGCAGCAGCTCCAGCTCCTGTAGCAGCGGCAGCAGCTCCTGCGGCGGCACCTGTAGCAGCAGAAGCAGCGGCACCTGCAGTTCCAGCGGGCCACCAAGTTCTTTCTCCAATGGTTGGTACTTTCTACGGCGCTCCAAGCCCAGACGCAAAACCATTCGTTAAAGTTGGTCAATCTGTAACTGCTGGCGAAACTCTATGTATCGTTGAAGCAATGAAAATGATGAACCAAATCGAAGCTGATAAATCTGGTGTTGTAACAGCTATCCTAGTTGAAGACGGTCAACCAGTAGAATTCGACCAAGCTCTAGTAATTATCGAATAATAGAGAGCACTCATTATGTTAGATAAATTAGTAATCGCGAACCGTGGTGAGATTGCACTACGTATTCTGCGTGCATGTAAAGAGCTTGGCATTAAAACGGTAGCGGTTCACTCAACTGCTGACCGTGATCTTAAGCACGTACTACTTGCAGACGAAACCATTTGTATCGGTCCAGCTCGTGGTATCGATAGCTACCTAAACATCCCTCGTATCATCAGCGCAGCTGAAGTTACAGGTGCAGTAGCAGTTCACCCTGGCTACGGCTTCCTATCTGAAAATGCAGACTTCGCAGAACAGGTAGAACGCAGTGGCTTTATCTTCGTTGGCCCTAAAGCTGAAACCATTCGCATGATGGGTGACAAAGTGTCAGCTATCACGTCAATGAAGAAAGCTGGCGTACCTTGTGTACCAGGTTCTGACGGTCCTCTTGATGACGACGAAGCGAAAAACAAAGCGCACGCTAAGCGTATTGGCTTCCCAGTAATCATCAAGGCATCTGGCGGCGGCGGCGGTCGTGGTATGCGTGTTGTTCGTTCTGAAGCAGAGCTAACAGAAGCTATCGCGATGACTCGCGCTGAAGCAAAAGCATGTTTCAACAACGACATGGTTTACATGGAGAAATTCCTAGAAAACCCACGTCACATTGAAGTACAAGTGCTTGCAGATGGCCAAGGTAATGCTATCCACCTAGGTGAGCGTGACTGTTCAATGCAGCGTCGTCACCAGAAAGTTGTGGAAGAAGCGCCAGCTCCAGGTATCACTGAAGAGATGCGTAAGTACATCGGCGAACGCTGTACACGTGCATGTATTGAGATCGGTTACCGCGGTGCAGGTACATTTGAATTCCTATACGAGAACGGTGAGTTCTACTTCATCGAAATGAACACTCGTATTCAGGTTGAGCACACGATTACTGAAATGGTAACGGGTATCGACCTAGTGAAAGAACAGCTACGTATTGCAGCTGGTCAGCCTCTATCATTCACTCAGGATGATATTAAGCTGCGCGGCCACTCAATCGAATGTCGTATCAATGCTGAAGATCCAGTTCGTTTCCTACCTTCACCAGGTAAGATTGAACGTTTCCACGCACCAGGCGGCATGGGCGTACGTTGGGAATCTCACATCTACACTGGTTACACAGTGCCACCACACTACGATTCAATGATTGGTAAGCTGATCACTTACGGTGAGAACCGTGATGTGGCTATCGCTCGTATGAAGAACGCATTGGGTGAAATGATTGTTGAAGGTATTAACGTTAATACTGAGCTTCAACTGTCTATTATGAACGACGAAAACTTCCAACACGGTGGTGCAAACATCCACTACCTTGAGAAGAAACTTGGTTTGTCATAATCCGTTCGTTTAAGAACAGTCAAAATGCTCACTTCGGTGAGCATTTTTGTTTTTGAGCCGCCGAAAAACTCAATCTTTAATCCCCATTATATTCCGTGGGGTTTTGGTGAATTTGCTCATATTTTCTGCTAGACTCGCCATCCAATTTTTCTCATATAGAAGATGCAGCCATGCCTTGGATTCAAATCAAGCTTAATGCTACCAATGAAAATGCCGAACAAATCGGCGACATGTTAATGGAAGAGACTGGTGCTCTTTCTGTAACTTTCCTGGATGCACAAGATACCCCTGTATTTGAGCCTCTGCCGGGCGAAACTCGCCTTTGGGGTGATACTGACATTCTCGCGCTTTACGACGCTGAGACTGATACTGGTGTCGTTCTAGCGCAGATTAAAGCAAGTAACATGTTCCCTGCAGACTTTGCTCATAAAGTAGAGCAAATTGAAGACAAGGATTGGGAACGTGAATGGATGGACAACTTCCACCCAATGAAGTTTGGTGAGCGTTTATGGATCTGCCCTAGCTGGCGCGATATCCCTGAACCTGACGCTGTCAACGTAATGCTAGACCCAGGCCTTGCATTTGGTACCGGTACTCACCCGACAACGGCACTGTGTCTTGAGTGGCTTGAAGGCTTAGACCTGACAGGCAAAACCGTAATCGACTTCGGTTGTGGCTCAGGCATCCTAGCGATCGCGGCGATCAAACTAGGCGCGGCAAAAGTTATCGGGATCGATATTGATCCTCAAGCTCTGCTTGCATCAAAAGACAACGCACAACGCAATGGCGTTGCTGAACAACTCGAAGTGTTCTTACCACAAGATCAACCGGAAGGTTTGCTGGCTGACGTTGTTGTTGCCAACATTCTTGCAGGTCCATTACGCGACCTTTCTGGCATCATCAAAGGCCTAGTTAAGCCAAATGGTGTGCTTGCGATGTCGGGTGTTTTAGATACACAAGCGGAAGATGTGGCGACTTATTATCGTGATGAGCTTCACATTGATCCGATCATTGAACAACAAGAATGGTGCCGAATCTCAGGTCGCAAGCAAGGCTAGACAAGACTTTGGGCGCTAATTGACTGAAATTTAAACAAATTACAAAAACAAATTGTAAATGCTCAAATATTAGTCTTTTCACGCAGCGAAAAAATGCGTAAAATGCGCGCCCTTGCTGGTACAGAACTGTGATGACATTTTTGAAAATCGGAAATTATCAACTTAAGAACAATCTAATCGTCGCTCCTATGGCTGGCGTAACGGATAGACCATTCCGTGAGTTGTGTCTTCGCTACGGTGCGGGGATGGCAGTCAGTGAAATGATGTCCTCCAATCCGAAAGTTTGGAAAACGTCAAAGTCTCAGCAGCGTATGGTACATGAAGGCGAATCGGGCATTCGTTCAGTACAAATCGCTGGTGCAGATCCGCAGCTTATGGCCGAGGCTGCTCAATTTAATGTCGATAACGGTGCGCAAATCATCGATATCAACATGGGTTGTCCAGCTAAAAAAGTGAATAAAAAGCTTGCGGGCTCAGCCCTACTGCAGCATCCAGAACTCATTGAAGACATTCTGAAGGCGGTGGTAAATGCTGTCGACGTTCCAGTAACGTTGAAAACGCGCACAGGCTGGGATACAGACAATAGAAACTGTGTCCAAATCGCGAAAATAGCCGAAGACTGCGGCATACAAGCTCTTGCGCTCCATGGAAGAACTCGCGCTTGTATGTACAAAGGTGAGGCAGAATACAAACACATTAAAGCAGCGAAACAAGCAGTATCTATTCCGGTTATCGCTAACGGTGATATCGATAGTCCGGAAAAAGCGAAGTTTGTGCTGGAGTACACCGGCGCTGATGCTTTAATGATAGGTCGACCTGCCCAAGGACGTCCTTGGATTTTTAACGAAATCCTACACTATTTGGAAAACGGCACCACGATGGACCCACTCCCGATTTCGGAAGTGAAAGACATCATGCTTGGTCATGTGCACGCTCTACATGAATTTTATGGAGAGTTTTTAGGCCCTCGCATCGCTCGTAAGCATGTGGGTTGGTATCTAAAAGAACATGAACAAGCGAGTGAGTTTCGCCGTACCTTCAACGCATTCGAAGCAGGTGATCTGCAGCTTGAAGCGCTAGAAGGTTTTTTTGATAACGTTGCACCATAATTACGAGAAGAGCTAGACCGAATATGTTCGAACAAAATCTGACTTCAGAAGCATTGACAGTAACTACAGTTACATCACAAGACCAAATCACGCAGAAGCCACTACGTGACTCAGTTAAAGCATCATTGAAAAATTACCTTGCTCAATTAAACGGTCAAGAAGTCAGCGAGTTATACGAATTAGTATTAGCTGAAGTTGAACAGCCACTACTAGACACTATCATGCAGTACACTCGCGGTAACCAAACTCGCGCAGCAACCATGATGGGTATTAACCGCGGTACTCTTCGCAAGAAACTTAAAAAATACGGCATGAACTAATCGTTCTTTCGTAATTTATTGAATTGAAAGCCAAGCTCATTTTTGAGTTTGGCTTTTTTTTGGCTTGTCGAACCGTGATAGGTAGCTGATTACTCTCCAGTGCGACAACAGCGCCCTTTGTCGACGTTTGCTGAATCCAAGGCTGCCAGAATAGAACAATGGCTTGCATCGTCGTCCACGTGGCCACAACACGCATCATTAATCTTTTTAAGTGCGGTGCGAATCTTAGTTAACTCGGTAATCTTCTCATCAATCATCTCTAGTTTTGCTGAGGTAATCGACTTCACTTCGGCGCAACTGTGCTGTGTGGCCTCGAGACGAATCTCAAGCAATTCTTTGATTTCATCTAAACTCAGCCCTAACTCTTTAGATTTGAGAATAAACGTCACCTGCTTTTGGTTATTTTCATCATATAAGCGATAACCCGACTCACTGCGACTGGCTGGCGCGATCAGGTTATTCTTCTCATAAAATCGCAAGGTATCGGCTGTTACACCGCATCGTTTCGCTAATTCACCGATCTGAAACATGTTTTTTCCTACTGTTTCGTCCATTCCACAATTAACCTTATCGTTACTTTTCAGGCTGAAATGGCACTTTTCATAATTAATTTTGAGATGCCAAACGATTGCGCGAGCTTTTTTGTAATAAATTAGTTAGAATCTGCGCCATCAAATTTGGAGTTGGTTATCTTATAGCTTAATCATAAGACTAACCCAAAAGGTCTTTACCAAAACTGGCCAATATTTTATCTCTTACTGGTATCTAAGATAATCCACGCTAAGAAGATAGAAACAAGTTCTTTTTTGGCAAATATCTTTATTTTAACCCCATGAATTTGAGGAAGATGGAAGCATGAATAACGCTCGTCCAATTCGCCGCGCTCTAATCAGCGTATCAGACAAAACTGGTATCGTTGAATTTGCACAAGCTCTTGCTAACCGTGGTGTAGATATCCTATCTACCGGTGGCACTGCTCGCCTGCTTGCTGAAAAAGGCATCTCTGTTACAGAAGTATCTGACTACACTGGTTTCCCAGAAATGATGGATGGCCGTGTTAAGACTCTGCACCCAAAAGTTCATGGTGGTGTTCTAGGCCGTCGTGGTCAAGATGATGACGTGATGGAAACTCACGGTATCAACCCTATCGATATGGTTGTTGTAAACCTATACCCATTCGCAGAAACCGTTGCTAAAGAAGGTTGTACCCTTGCTGACGCTGTTGAAAACATCGACATCGGTGGTCCAACAATGGTTCGCTCTGCAGCGAAAAACCACAAAGACGTCACTATCGTTGTTAACGCACACGACTACGAGCGCGTTGTGGCTGAAATGGACGCGAACGAGAAATCTCTAACGCTAGAGACTCGCTTCGACCTAGCTATCGCGGCATTCGAGCACACCGCTTCTTACGACGGCATGATCGCTAACTACTTCGGCACTATGGTTCCATCTTACGGTGCCTCTCTACTTGATGAAGAAGGAAAGAAGGCTGACGAAGAGTCTAAATTCCCTCGCACGTTCAACCAACAGTTCGAGAAAAAACAAGACATGCGCTACGGTGAGAACAGCCACCAAGCTGCTGCATTCTATGTTGAAGCGAACCCTGAAGAAGCATCTGTTTCTACTGCTCGCCAAATTCAAGGTAAAGCCCTTTCTTACAACAACATCGCTGACACCGACGCAGCACTTGAGTGTGTGAAAGAGTTCGACCAGCCAGCATGTGTGATCGTTAAGCACGCTAACCCATGTGGTGTTGCACTAGGTGAAGACATCCTAGAAGCTTACGACCGTGCATTCAAAACAGACCCAACGTCTGCATTTGGCGGCATCATCGCTTTCAACCGTGAACTAGACGCAGCAACAGCAACGGCTATCACTGAGCGTCAATTCGTTGAAGTTATCATTGCACCATCAGTTTCTGCTGAGGCAGTAGAAATCGTAGCGGCTAAGAAAAACCTTCGTCTACTTGAGTGTGGTGAGTGGACAACTAAGACGACTGGCTTTGACGTTAAACGCGTTAACGGTGGCTTGCTAGTTCAAGACCGCGATCAAGGCATGGTGTCTGAAGATGACCTGAAAGTGGTTTCTAAGCGTCAACCAACAGCTGAAGAATTGAAAGATGCTCTATTCTGCTGGAAAGTAGCGAAATACGTTAAATCTAACGCTATCGTTTACTCGAAAGGCGACATGACAATTGGTGTTGGCGCTGGCCAAATGAGCCGCGTTTATTCTGCGAAAATTGCAGGCATCAAAGCTGCTGACGAAGGTCTACAGGTTGAAGGTTGTGTAATGGCATCAGATGCGTTCTTCCCATTCCGTGACGGTATCGACGCGGCAGCAGAAGCTGGCATCAAGTGTGTTATCCAACCGGGCGGCTCTATGCGTGATGACGAAGTTATCGCAGCAGCAGACGAACACGGCATGGCGATGATCTTTACTGGCATGCGTCACTTCCGCCACTAATTTCCTCTTCGTATTTGGCACTGTGGCGTCGTTAGCTGCTTTCGTCCACCCCGGTCACATAGCGGGCTATGTGACCGGGGATGGGCTCAATTGCTGCCTAGCCACATCACCAACTACTTTGAGCAGAATTTATAATTTTGTTTTTTAAATATTCCGATATTTGAAATACGTAGAGCAAGTCAGTGACTTTAGTTCAAGGAAAACACGCGGAGCTTATGACTATAAGTGAGCATGTTTGACTCAGAAATAAAGGCTCTGAAGCAGCTATAAGGATTTTAAAACATGAATGTATTGATTATTGGTGCCGGCGGTCGTGAGCATGCACTAGGTTGGAAAGCGGCACAAAACCCAAACGTTGAAACGGTATTCATTGCTCCAGGTAACGCAGGTACTGCACTTGAGCCGAAACTTGAGAACGTAAACATCGGTGTTGAAGACATCGCTGGTTTAGTGGCGTTTGCTCAAGAGAAAAAAATCGAACTGACTATCGTTGGCCCTGAAGCGCCATTAGTTATTGGTGTGGTTGACGCATTCCGCGAAGTGGGTCTGCCTATCTTTGGTCCAACTCAAGCGGCAGCACAGCTTGAAGGTTCGAAAGCATTCACTAAAGATTTCCTAGCTCGTCATGACATCCCAACGGGTTACTACGCGAACTTCACTGAGATTGAGCCGGCTATCGCTTACGTACGTGAGCAAGGCGCGCCAATCGTAGTAAAAGCTGACGGTCTTGCAGCAGGTAAAGGCGTTATCGTTGCGATGACACTTGAAGAAGCTGAAGACGCAATCAAAGACATGCTAGCGGGCAACGCATTTGGCGAAGCTGGCAGCCGCGTGGTTATCGAAGAGTTCCTTGAAGGCGAAGAAGCAAGCTTCATCGTAATGGTTGACGGTTCTAGCGTGCTTCCTATGGCCACCAGCCAAGATCACAAACGTGTTGGCGACAAAGACACTGGTCCTAATACTGGCGGTATGGGTGCTTACTCTCCTGCTCCAGTTGTGACGCCTGAAATCCACAACCGTATCCTTGAGGAAGTTATCTACCCAACGGTACGTGGTATGGACGCAGAGGGCGCACCTTACACTGGTTTCCTTTACGCTGGCCTAATGATCGATGCTGACGGCACACCTAAGGTTATCGAATACAACTGCCGCTTCGGCGATCCAGAAACGCAACCTATCATGATGCGTATGGAGTCAGACCTTGTTGAGCTTTGCCTAATGGCTATCGACGAGAAACTAGACGAAGCAGAATCGAAGTGGGATCCACGCGCTTCTATCGGTGTTGTTCTTGCGGCTGGCGGTTACCCTGCTGACTACGCAAAAGGTGACGTAATTTCACTACCAACAAGCGAAGTTGAAGGCCAAAAGGTTTTCCACGCAGGTACGACAAATAACGAAGCTGGCGACGTGGTGACAAACGGTGGTCGTGTACTTTGTGCAACGGCACTGGGTAACACGGTTTCTGAAGCTCAAGAGCGTGCTTACGCGTTGACGAAGCAAGTTAGCTGGAATGGTATGTTCCACCGCAATGACATTGGTTACCGTGCGATTGCGCGCGAGCAAGAGCAGTAATCAATTTTGTTACTCGCTTACTTTCCATAACAGTAAGCAAATAGCAGTAAGCGAATAACAGCAAAAGGCGCCTCGATAGGCGCCTTTTTTATTACTCAATCTTTCTAGGAATCTGCGCCTGTACAGACAAATTAGCACTTGGCCTACAGTAGGCCAAATACTCTCAAACCTTTGATTGTTAGCTATTCTTTCAACAATGATGGCCTAACGACACAATCATGGCTGTCTTCAGCCAGCATCAGTAACTCTTTCACGCTCATCTTACCCAGTGAATCACTGCCAAGAAACGCCGCATAGCTTTCCACAGATGCCAATCGGTCGATCACGAAGCTTGGTAAAGTCTGGTTAAATTCAATGCGATCAAATTCACCACCAGCGCACGTCTTAAAAGAGCTGCCATCCCAGTAACCCTGAACCAATCTTAGCCCTTCGTCATTCTGCTTCATCGTAGTCTCTAGAACCGATTTAGCTTCTTTCTGGTAGTTTTCAAGCTGCTTAGCTTGGATAGGTAAGATTTTGCTGTCGATACGATACTGTTGATACACAGCTTCGCCCGACTTATTGAAACGCACATGGACACGATAAGGAACCAGCTTATTAGAAGAGTTACGCTGCTCGCCTTCACGAATGAATTCACGAAGCACACTTTCTGACCAAGCATAGTCAGTTTGGTACCAGCCGTAATCGCCTACAGTGACGTAGTCAGCTGAAGTATGAGGTTGTGTTAGCTTGTTTGTAACCCAGTAAAAACTTGTCGCGTCGCCCATGACTTGGCCGCCGGTGTGAGTTTCAAATTGCTCTAGGTTTTTGCGAGGGCTTGTTGAAGAACAGCCAATAAGAAATGTAGATAATAGTGAAACGAGAAGAAATGCTTTTTTCATAAAAACCTGTACCGAGGTGGAATACGACTACCTCGGTACAGTTTAGATTATTTCACTGAATCTTTCAGCGCTTTACCTGCAACAAATGCTGGAACATTTGCAGCAGCGATTTGGATCTCATCACCAGTTTTTGGGTTACGACCAGTGCGAGCTGCACGGTGGTTTACTTTAAAAGTACCAAAACCAATTAGCTGAACTTGATCGCCATCTTTAAGAGCATCTGTAACACCGCCAAGAGTCGCTTCTAGAGCAGCTTTAGCTTGTGCTTTAGAAAGGTCCGCTTTTTCAGCAATAAAGTCGATTAATTGAGTCTTGTTCATTTTAGGTTTCCCTTCTTTGTATTTTTGAATTCAATTCACTCTAAAACATAAATGCCCCATCTGGCAAAGGTTTGTCGTCGATCTTTAGCTCTAATGCCGTAGTTTTAGCCATAATATGAGTAATAACTCACAATTTGTTACTGATTTTATTAAGCAAGCCCTTGTTTAAAAGGGGCTGAGAGCAAAATTAATGATGACCTAGCCACTACTTTTTCACTATAATCCACGCTGAATCGCTGCTAAAGCGTACAATTTAATTTAAGGGCAAACATGCTGCTGCTAACTATTTACGTCTCCATTGCTATTGGAGTTTCTTTCATTTGTTCTGTTTTGGAAGCTGTACTTTTGAGTATTAGTCCGAGCTACATTGCTCAACTAAAACAAAATGGGCACCCTGCAGCAGAGTCTTTAGACAAACTGAAAACAGATATTGACCGCCCGCTTGCGTCAATTTTAACGCTCAACACCATCGCGCATACTATCGGTGCTGCGACAGCAGGTGCACAAGCGGCTGTCGTTTTTGGTAGCCAATGGTTAGGTGTCTTCTCTGCCGTGCTAACGCTAGGTATTTTGGTACTGTCTGAGATTGTTCCAAAAACCATTGGTGCAACCTACTGGCGTCAACTTGCTCCTACTTCAGCAAGTGTGCTGCGTTGGATGGTGTTCTTCCTAACACCGTTTGTATGGTTCTCAGAACAGATCACCAAACGTCTTGCTCGTGGCCACCAAGCACCCAAAATGCGTGATGAACTATCTGCAATGGCGATTTTGGCAAAAGAGAGCGGCGAGTTTGCAGAAGGCGAATCAAAAATCCTGAGCAACCTACTGGGTATTCAAGATGTACCCGTGACTCAGGTAATGACGCCGCGCCCAGTGGTATTCCGTGTTGATGCGGAAATGAGTGTGAATACCTTCCTAGAACAACATAAAGATACGCCATTCTCACGCCCGCTGGTTTACAGCGAGCAGAGTGACAACATCATCGGTTTTGTTCACCGCTTAGAGCTGTTTAGATTGCAGCAAGCCGGTTGTGGTGAGAAAGCTCTGGGTGAGGTAATGCGCCCTATCCACGTGTTGCTGAACAACATGGGCTTGGCTAAGGCCTTTGACCAGATGATGGCAAACCGCCTGCAACTGTCTTTAGTTGTGGACGAGTACGGCACCATTCAGGGCATCATCACCCTAGAAGATATCTTTGAACACCTAGTGGGTGAAGAGATTGTCGACGAAGCGGATAAGACGACTGACATGCAAGAACTGGCGTTCCAACGCTGGGAAAAGTGGAAAGAGACACACGGTGTTATCGAAAACCGCGATGACGAGGACGAGCTAGAGGAAGAAACTCCAGCAGACAACGATTCCTCAGATTCAACATCAGCGGATGACGACGACGCATCAAAAGATAAGGCATCAAAAGACAAAGCGCAGAACGAAGACAAAAAAGACGCTTAATCTAAATTTGATATCGTCAGATACAATAAAGGCTCCCTAGGGAGCCTTTGTTTTTATTCGTACCTTGGTGCGATAGCGAATTATAACGCAACACCAATGTTACTGACTGGGTCTTCACGCAGTTCGTGGCGTAGGTCTTTGATCAACTCTAAGTCACGCTCAGTCGTTTCACGTAGAGGTCGGAAAATGGCCCACTGAACGTCCCACTCTTCACATACCGCTTCGTTTTCTTTCTGGTTTTCGTTGGTCACTTCTTCAGCGCCTTGAGCAAACTCAAGCTCAGCAACCGTCTTCACCGATTGTTGACTCACTTTAATTACCGCTTCCAACATATGTTCACGGTCAAGCAGGCCATGAATTAGCGTTGCTAGGCCTTGGCATGCGTCCATTGCTGGGTAAACACCATAAAAATCAAAATCATCACCGCTAGGGAATAGCTCTTCAACCTTCTCAAGTTGACGCTCAAAGTTCACCTTTGCTGTTTTAACCGTCAGGATTTCCCAAATGCTATCCAAAACATCACGATAGATTCGAGCTTCCGCAAATTCTGTATTCTCACAAAACATGGCATAGTTAGGGTACATACGCTCACATAGACACGCCATAAAGGTAATTTGTTGCCAAGGTTCTAACTTTTCAAGACGAACCTGCAGTGGATTCTGAAGCATAGTCACTCAATAATTGCAGAAAAAGACAGCGAAAGTGTACTTGATAAACCCTGGGGGGAAAAGGTAAGCCGATGAACAATTTCACGAATAAGCTCTATATTCTTACTGAGCATAACGATACCTATACGCAACTGATTCTAAACCAGGATTTACCCGACCTAGAAATCACTCAAAACCCCGAGTTAGCTGAAATTGTATTAGCCTCGCCTCCCCTGATAGCCGAGCGCCTTGGCGAGTTTAAAGAGCTAGACTGGGTACAGAGTACCTACGCTGGCATCAATAACCTCACTCAGCCAGACCTTCGTCAGGATTACACGCTGACCAACGTCAAAGGTATCTTCGGTCCTGCTATCGCGGAGTACGTTTTAGGTTACGCAATCAGCCACTGTAGACACTTTCCTCATTACCACCAGCATCAACAACAACGAAACTGGCAGCCACAGCTTTATACTAGCCTAACTGACAAAACTATGGTGATTTTAGGAACAGGTTCAATCGGCAGTCATTTAGCAAAAACCGCGGCCGCTTTTGGTATTCATACCATAGGTGTCAACCGTACGGGCATCCCATCCAAACAAGAAACCTTTAAAGAGACGTTCCACATCAATGAGATAGAGGCTGCCCTCAAGCAGGCCGATATTGTGGTCAACACCCTGCCATCAACTGCTGAAACCTATCAGTTGTTGAACCAAGCCACGTTAGGCTATTGCTCTAATGTGTTGCTGTTTAATGTCGGTCGAGGAGAGAGCATCGACAATAAAGCCTTGTTGCTCGCCATAAAAAACAGATGGGTAGAACACGCATTTTTAGATGTGTTTGAAAGTGAACCCCTCTCGCAAGAACACCCTTTCTGGAAACTACCGCAAGTCACCATCACTCCGCACATCGCTGCACTCAGTGAGCCAAGACAAGTGGTCGAGATCTTCGCAGAGAATTACCAACAATGGCGAGATGGCTTTACACTTAATCATGTCATCGATTTTGATAAAGGTTACTGATGTCCTCTTCGTTACTTAAAGAGGTTCGACAATGCCGAGCTTGTGAACCTCACCTATCACACGGTGCCAACCCAGTAATTCAAGCACACCCAAATGCGCGTTTGCTGATCATAGGTCAAGCGCCGGGTATCAAGGTGCATGAGTCGTCGATCCCTTGGAATGACGCCAGTGGCGAACGATTAAGAGAATGGTTAGGGATAAACAGCGATACCTTTTATGACGAACAAAAGGTCGCGATTGTTCCTATGGGGTTCTGCTACCCAGGCAAAGCGAAGAGTGGCGATCTGCCACCACGCAAAGAATGCGCAGAGCTCTGGCACAAAAAGGTACTGCAGTCATTGCCCAACATTCAAATGACACTATTGATTGGTCAATATGCGCAAAACTATTATTTAAAGGAAAGAACCACCAAAACGCTGACAGAAACAGTCAAAAACTGGCAGGCTTGGGCGCCTGAATTTTTGCCATTACCTCACCCTTCGCCACGCAATAATATCTGGCTAAAGAAGAACCCTTGGTTTGAAAGTGAAGTCATTCCCTATATCAGGAAACACATCTCAGAGCATTTGGCCTACCATGATCCAAATACCTAATTAACTGCACACAACAAGATTAAACCGCGATCAAATACCAATTTCAGACAATAAAAAAGCGCTGTTGGTTTCCCAACAGCGCTTTCAGTCATCTTACTCAGAGTTACTTGTGGTAAGGCTTAGACAATTCGTGAACAGCGTCAACGAATACACCAGCGTTCTCTGGCGGTACATCTAAGTGGATACCGTGGCCTAGGTTAAATACATGACCTGTACCACCGTCGCCGAAGCCTTCTAGGATGCTGCCCACTTCTTCGCGAATACGTTCAGGCTGAGCGTAAAGCATTGAAGGATCCATGTTACCTTGCAGAGCAACTTTGTCGCCGATGCGAGCTTTTGCATCTGCGATGTTGATTGTCCAGTCTAGACCAACCGCATCACAACCTGTTGCTGCGATAGACTCAAGCCACATGCCACCGTTCTTAGTGAACAAAGTAACCGGTACACGACGACCTTCGTTTTCACGGATTAAGCCATCAACGATTTTGTGCATGTATTGCAGTGAGAATAGGTTGTAGTCACGAGGAGTCAGTACACCACCCCATGTATCAAATACCATTACTGATTGAGCACCCGCTTTAATTTGCGCGTTCAGGTATTCGATAACACTGTCAGCCAGCTTGTCTAGAAGCAGGTGTAGTGTTTGTGGTTCTGCGTACATCATCTTTTTGATCTTAGTGAATGCTTTAGAGCTCCCACCTTCAACCATGTATGTCGCTAGAGTCCATGGGCTACCAGAGAAACCAATCAGCGGCACTTCGCCTTTCAGGTCTTTACGGATCTGACGAACGGCATTCATTACGTATTGAAGCTCACCTTCTGGATCGGGTAAGCCAATCTTCTCTACGTCAGCTTTACACGTGATAGGACGCTCAAACTTAGGACCTTCACCTGTTTCAAAGTACAAACCTAAGCCCATTGCATCAGGGATAGTTAGGATGTCTGAGAACAAGATTGCCGCATCAAGCGGGAAACGACGTAAAGGTTGAAGTGTTACTTCTGATGCCAGTTCCGCGTTTTTGCACAAAGACATGAAATCGCCCGCTTCAGCGCGCGTTGCTTTGTACTCAGGAAGATAGCGGCCAGCTTGGCGCATCATCCATACCGGTGTGTAATCAACAGGCTGTTTTAAAAGTGCGCGTAAATAGCGATCGTTTTTTAATTCGGTCATTCCGTTAAATTCCAATTCAATCTTGTCTAGTTTTGATGGCAAGTATTCTAACACTGATTGAAGGGTAAAAGCTGTGTGCTTTGCAACCTAGATCAAGTTATTAACTTTTAAATCAATGCTTAATTTGCACCCAATTACGGGAGCATGTTAAAAATTTGTTCGCTAGCGAAAATTACAATTATAACATCTGAGTAGTCACTACTCAGCATCTCATAACGACATCTTACTTACCCCCTCCACTTGTGGAGGGTTTTTTTTAGCTTTTGACTACCCATAGGCTAAATACTATCACAGGCCAATTAGTGCTCTAGCATCTGCTCCGTCACACCATCTTTCATCACGTCATCAACTGTTTTCTCAATCAACTGTCTCGCAATGGTTCCAACAGGAGCAACATCAGGTAGGCCTGTTACGCCAAACCATTGAGCATCCGATAGCTCGCTATAGTCAGGCTTAAGCGTACCACCAGCATAATCTGCAAGAAAGCCCATCATCATACTCGATGGAAACGCCCATGGCTGACTGCCAAAGTAACGAATGTTGTCGACATCGATACCCGTTTCTTCTTTGACTTCTCTTGCCACACACTGCTCTAAGGTTTCTCCGACCTCTAGGAAGCCCGCTATCACGGTATACATGCCTGTTTTATGTCTTGGGTGCTGCGCAAGCAATATCTTGTTGTGGTTTCGTACAGCGACAATGATGCACGGGAAGATACGAGGATAATGAAGCGTGCGGCAATCTCCACACTGCATCGCCACCTGGTTATGATTGAGGTGATTACGGCCGCCACATTGAGGGCAAAAGCGCATACTTTGAGTCATATGCCCATATTGGATGGCTTTGCTTGCAGTCAAGAAACTCGCTTCAGGCCAGTGCAGCAACTCTCTTAGGCTGACCATGCTCAACTTATTCTCCACATCACAATCGTTGAGCCAATACACCTTGCGACCTTGATGTTGACCAATACAGATTGCATGCTCAATACTCAGCCCTAGCTCTTCAGCAGAGCCAAACGGAAACTGATCATTATTAACCCAAATATCACTACCAGAAACGACGCACCAATAAGCTTGCTCTGTCATTTTTTTATCACTTTTTTTTAACATCCCTATACCTCATTGCTTGCAGTTCGTTCATTTTACTGGCAATCTAATTTCATACTAGAGTTGTAGCAGAGAATATTTCAAGCTATTACTTTTAGTAGCTACCAATAAAACGGACCCTGCTTAGGCAATTACTTGATCACAAGGTTGTGATCAGATCATGAGGACATGGTCATGCTAAATAAATTCAAACAAATACAAGAACAATGGGGTGGCTCTAATGAGGTCATCGATCATTGGCTCGAAACTCGACAGTCTCTAATCGTTGAGTATTGTAAGCTTGCCGCTCTGCAGCCTTCATCGTCGAAAGCAACTGCAATCACCGAACTGCCTTCTCCAGAAGAGCTCCAAAAATTCAGCCAACACCTTGTTGATTACATCTCTGAAGGTCATTTCAAAATCTATGACATGGTGATGGATAAATGGCAGTCTACTGGCTTCAAAGCAACAGACGAAATCAACCAATCTTATGGTCATATCGTTCTTACCACAGATCCACTGCTCAACTTCACCGATAAATACGCTGCCATTGAAGCGACCGATACATTAGAAAGCTTTGATAGTGAGCTATCACTCGTTGGTGAGATTCTTGAGGCGAGATTTGCGGTTGAAGACCAACTGATACAACAAATTGCCGACAGCCTAGCGGTCCCACCAGGAGCGTAATGGCTTAACATCTTCTAAGCTTGCCTCTGTGCAAGCTTTTTGTTTTGTCTGTAGCGTTACCTAAAACATCCAACTCTTCTACCAGAGGTTATTGGTTCGTCCCTACTCTGATGTTTTGCGATAACCAGACTTAACACTTGTCACCAGTTTCACCCTCACGCTCTTCCTGCAAACACTCAAAACTACCTTCGAAAAAGTACTCGTGACTAAGTCCACCAGCCAAGCAATCAAGCAATCAAGCAATCAAGCAAACCTATCAGATTCTAATCTATAGGCCCTCGTTAAACACCAATACGCCAGATACAAAAAAGGCACCCAAAGGTGCCTTTTTCTTATCTCTTAGAGACTACTCGTAGAGCTTACTCTTCTGAAGAGAAACCAGCGTTTAGAAGTGCTGCTAGGTTGTCAGTAGCTTGTTCAGCTGAAGGACCTTCTTGCTCTTCTTCACGTTGCTTTTGACGCTCTTGGTGGTATGCGAAACCAGTACCAGCTGGGATCAGACGACCAACAATTACGTTCTCTTTCAGACCGCGAAGGTCATCACGCTTACCAGAAACCGCAGCTTCTGTTAGTACGCGAGTCGTTTCTTGGAACGATGCAGCTGAGATGAATGACTCAGTTGCAAGAGATGCTTTAGTAATACCTAGTAGATCACGTTCGAAACGTACTAGTTCTTTACCTTCAGCTTCTAGCTTACGGTTAGCAATCTTAACATTGTGGTACTCAACTTGTTCGCCAGGTAGGAACGGAGAGTCACCAGAATGAGTGATTGTACACTTACGTAGCATTTGACGAACGATAGTCTCGATGTGCTTATCGTTAATCTTTACGCCTTGTAAGCGGTAAACTTCTTGAACTTCGTTCGCGATGTACTGAGTTACTGCGTGGATACCACGTAGACGCAGGATATCGTGTGGAGTTTCAGGACCGTCGGCGATTACATCACCACGTTCAATCTTCTCACCTTCGAACACGTTCAATTGACGATGCTTAGGAATCATCTCTTCGTAAGCGTCACCGCCTTCACGAGTGATTACTAGACGACGCTTACCTTTCGTTTCTTTACCGAAAGACACAGTACCTGTGTGCTCAGCAAGGATCGCAGGCTCTTTAGGCTTACGAGCTTCGAATAGGTCAGCTACGCGTGGTAGACCACCGGTGATATCTTTGTTTCCGCTCGATTTTTGAGGGATACGAGATAGTGTGTCACCAATGCCAACTTCAGCGCCATCTTCAATGTTTACAATCGCTTTGCCAGGTAGGAAGTAGTGAGCTGGCATATCAGTACCAGGGATCATTACGTCGTTACCTTGCTCATCAACAAGTTTGATAGCTGGACGCATATCTTTACCTGCTGCTGGGCGAGCTGCTGCGTCTGTAACTTCACTTGAAGAAAGACCCGTTAGATCGTCAGTTTGACGAGAAACTGTAATACCATCGATCATATCTACGAATTGGATACGACCTGCCACTTCAGTGATGATTGGCATGGTATGCGCTTCCCAGTTAGCTACAACTTCACCAGCAGTAACTGCTGCGTTGTCGCCTTTGGTTAGCATCGAACCGTAAGGAAGTTTGTGCTTCTCTTTAGTACGGCCGAATTCATCAATAATCGTCATCTCAGATGCACGAGAAGTGATAACCAGTTTCTTATCTTTGTTAACTACGAACTTAGCATTGTGAAGTTTCACAGTACCAGTTGTCTTAGCTTGGATGCTGTTCTCTGCTGCTGCAGTAGATGCCGCACCACCGATGTGGAACGTACGCATCGTTAGCTGTGTACCCGGTTCACCGATAGATTGTGCAGCGATAACACCAACTGCTTCACCTTGGTTCACTAGGTGACCACGTGCTAGGTCACGACCGTAACACTGTGCACAACAACCGAAGTCTGCATCACAGGTAACAACAGAGCGCACTTTCATGCTATCTACTGAGTTGTCTTCCATGATTTGACACCACTTCTCATCAATCAGAGTATTACGTGGAATCAGTACATCTTCAGTACCAGGCTTAAGAACGTCTTCAGCTACTACACGACCTAGAGCAAGCTCAGAAAGTGCAACTTTAACGTCACCACCTTCGATGTGAGGCATCATGTCGATACCTTCATGTGTGCCACAGTCATGTTCGTGTACTACAACGTCTTGAGCAACGTCTACTAGACGACGAGTTAGGTAACCCGAGTTTGCTGTTTTCAGTGCTGTATCCGCAAGACCCTTACGAGCACCGTGCGTTGAGATAAAGTACTGAAGGACGTTTAGACCTTCTTTAAAGTTCGCGGTGATCGGCGTTTCGATGATTGAACCATCTGGACGCGCCATCAGACCACGCATACCTGCTAGCTGACGAATCTGAGCTGCAGAACCACGTGCGCCCGAGTCGGCCATCATGTAGATGCTGTTGAACGATTCTTGCTGTTCTTCTTCGCCGTCACGGTTGATAACTGTTTCAGAAGATAGGTTATCCATCATTGCTTTCGCAACGCGGTCATTCGTAGATGCCCAGATATCGATAACTTTGTTGTAACGCTCACCCGCAGTAACAAGACCAGATTGGAATTGCTCTTGGATTTCGCGAACTTCTTCTTCAGCAGATTCAATTTCATCGTATTTCGCTTGAGGTACAACCATATCGTCGATACCTACAGAAACACCAGAAAGTGCAGCGTATGCAAAACCTGCGTACATGATTTGGTCAGCAAATACTACTGTATCTTTTAGACCAAGCTTACGGTAACACTCGTTAAGAAGAGTAGAGATCTGCTTCTTACCTAACTTTTGGTTAACGATGCTGTACGGTAGGCCAGCTGGAACGATTTGCCATAGCATTGCACGGCCGACAGTTGTATCAACCATCTTCGTTTCAGTAGTGCTGTTACCATCTTCGTCTACTACAGTCTCGGTGATACGTACTTTAACGCGAGCGTGTAGCTCAGCAGTCTTAGTACGGTATGCCTTTTCAGCCTCAGCAGGGCCAGCAAGGTACATACCTTCGCCTTTCACGTTGATCTTGTCACGTGTCATGTAGTAAAGACCCAATACAACGTCCTGAGAAGGTACGATGATCGGATCACCTGACGCTGGCGACAGAATGTTATTCGTCGACATCATCAGTGTACGTGCTTCAAGCTGTGCTTCTAGAGTTAGAGGCACGTGTACCGCCATTTGGTCACCATCGAAGTCGGCGTTGTATGCCGCACACACTAGTGGGTGAAGCTGAATCGCTTTACCTTCGATTAGTACTGGTTCAAACGCTTGGATACCTAGACGGTGAAGTGTAGGTGCACGGTTAAGCAGTACTGGGTGTTCGCGGATTACTTCGTCTAGGATATCCCAAACGATAGCTTCTTCGCGCTCTACCATCTTCTTAGCAGCTTTGATTGTCGTAGCCATGCCACGAGTTTCTAGCTTGCTGTAGATGAACGGCTTAAATAGCTCAAGTGCCATCTTCTTAGGAAGACCACACTGATGTAGACGAAGGTATGGACCTACTGTGATTACAGAACGGCCAGAGTAGTCTACACGTTTACCTAGAAGGTTCTGACGGAAACGACCCTGTTTACCCTTGATCATATCAGCAAGAGATTTCAGAGGACGCTTGTTCGAACCAGTGATAGCACGACCACGACGACCGTTATCTAGAAGTGCATCAACAGACTCTTGCAGCATACGTTTTTCGTTACGTACGATGATGTCCGGAGCAGCTAGCTCTAGAAGACGCTTCAAACGGTTGTTACGGTTGATCACACGACGGTAAAGGTCGTTCAGATCTGAAGTCGCAAAACGACCGCCATCTAGTGGTACTAGAGGACGTAGATCTGGCGGCAGAACCGGAAGTACAGTCAGAATCATCCATTGCGGATCGTTACCCGATGCAATGAACGCTTCAACTAGCTTCAGGCGCTTAGTAACTTTTTTACGCTTAGTTTCTGAGTTAGTTGTTTCTAACTCTTCGCGCATTTCTTCCACTTCTTGATGAAGGTCCATTGTTGCAAGCAGATCTTTGATCGCTTCAGCACCCATCTTAGCAGTGAATTCGTCACCCCACTCTTCTAGACGATCCAGATACTCTTCTTCAGTAAGCATCTGAGATTTTTCTAGATCAGTCATACCTGGTTCAGTTACTACGTACATCTCGAAGTAAAGAACACGTTCGATATCACGTAGAGGGATATCCATTAGTAGACCGATACGAGACGGTAGTGATTTTAGGAACCAGATGTGAGCAACTGGTGAAGCTAGCTCGATGTGGCCCATGCGGTCACGACGAACTTTAGTTTGTGTAACTTCAACGCCACACTTCTCACAGATAACACCACGGTGCTTCAGGCGCTTGTATTTGCCACAAAGACATTCGTAGTCTTTAACTGGACCAAAAATACGTGCACAGAACAGACCATCACGTTCAGGTTTGAACGTACGATAGTTAATTGTTTCCGGCTTTTTAACTTCACCAAAAGACCATGAACGGATCATGTCTGGTGAAGATAGACCGATTTTGATTGCATCAAATTCTTCGGTCTTATGCTGTGCTTTTAGAAAGTTTAATAAGTCTTTCACATTCAGCTCCTGTAAGGAGTTAAAGGAGCTCACTGCTGTAGCAAGCTCCCTTTTACCAAATAATCCTATCTTCTTTTAAAAAAGAGGAGGGATTACTCTTCGTCTTCTAGCTCGATGTTGATACCTAGCGAGCGAATCTCTTTCAACAGTACGTTGAACGACTCAGGCATACCAGGTTCCATGCTATGGTTACCGTCTACGATGTTCTTATACATCTTAGTACGGCCGTTAACGTCATCCGACTTAACTGTTAGCATTTCTTGTAGAGTATATGCAGCACCGTATGCTTCTAGTGCCCATACTTCCATCTCACCGAAACGCTGACCACCGAACTGAGCTTTACCACCAAGTGGTTGCTGAGTTACTAGGCTGTAAGAACCAGTTGAACGAGCGTGCATCTTGTCATCAACCAAGTGGTTCAGTTTCAGCATGTACATGTAACCAACAGTTACAGGACGCTCAAACGAATCACCAGTACGACCATCAAACAGTTTAAGCTGACCAGATTCTGGCAGATCACCCAGTTTAAGTAGTTCTTTGATTAGAGACTCAGAAGCACCGTCGAACACAGGAGTAGCAATCGGTAGACCGCCACGTAGGTTCTTGATCAGTGTACGAACTTGATCATCAGACAGTTCAGCAATATCAACTTTCTGACGAGTATCACCAAGATCGTAAACCTTCTGTAGGAACTCACGGAACTTATGCAGTTCTTGTTGTTCCTTAACCATTTGGTTGATCTTGTCACCGATACCTTTCGCAGCCAAACCTAAGTGAACTTCTAGGATCTGACCGATGTTCATACGCGATGGTACACCCAGCGGGTTAAGTACGATGTCTACAGGCTGACCTTTCTCATCGTATGGCATGTCTTCAACAGGGTTAATCTTAGAGATTACACCTTTGTTACCGTGACGACCGGCCATCTTATCACCAGGCTGGATACGACGTTTAACCGCTAGGTAAACTTTAACAATCTTAAGAACGCCAGGCGCTAGATCATCACCTTGAGTGATTTTACGACGCTTAGTTTCAAACTTCTTATCGAAGTCTGCTTTTAGCTCATCCCACTGCTCAGCAAGTTGCTCAAGCTGTGTTTGTAGCGCATCGTCTTCTAGAACTTGCTCTAGCCATTGCTTACGACCGATAGTATCAAGCTTAGCTTCAGAGTAACCACCAGACAGAAGTACAGCTTTAACACGGTTAAGAAGGCCACCCTCAAGAATTTGGAACTCTTCAGTTAGGTCTTTCTTAGCTTCTTTAAGCTGCATCTGTTCGATTTCAAGTGCACGCTTGTCTTTCTCTACGCCATCGCGAGTGAAGACTTGTACATCGATGATAGTACCCGAAACAGAGTTTGGTACACGTAGAGAAGTATCTTTAACATCAGATGCTTTCTCACCGAAGATAGCACGTAGTAGCTTCTCTTCAGGAGTCAGTTGAGTTTCACCTTTAGGGGTTACTTTACCAACTAGGATGTCGCCACCCTTAACTTCAGCACCAATGTAAACGATACCTGACTCGTCTAGTTTAGACAGAGCAGACTCACCTACGTTTGGAATATCAGCTGTGATCTCTTCAGAACCCAGCTTAGTATCACGAGCCACACAAGAGAGTTCTTGGATGTGGATTGTCGTGAAACGGTCTTCTTGAACTACGCGCTCAGATACTAAGATCGAGTCTTCGAAGTTGTAACCGTTCCAAGGCATGAATGCGATACGCATGTTTTGGCCAAGAGCAAGTTCACCAAGGTCTGTTGAAGGACCATCAGCAAGAACATCGCCGCGTGCAACTGGTTCACCTGGAAGTACAGTTGGACGTTGGTTAATACATGTGTTTTGGTTCGAACGCGTGTACTTAGTTAGGTTGTAGATATCGATACCAGCTTCGCCAGGTACCAATTCATCTTCGTTAACCTTAACTACGATACGAGAAGCGTCTACAGACTGAACTTGACCACCACGTTTAGCAACCGCTGTAACACCAGAGTCAACTGCGATGTTACGTTCGATACCCGTACCTACTAGAGGCTTATCAGCCTTAAGTGTTGGTACAGCTTGACGTTGCATGTTGGCACCCATCAATGCACGGTTCGCATCATCGTGTTCTAGGAACGGGATAAGCGAAGCAGCGATAGATACAACTTGGTTTGTCGCAACGTCCATGTAGTCAACGTGATCGCGTGGGTGAAGACCAGATTCACCTTTTTGACGAGCTGTGATTAGCTCATCTGCAAACGTACCTTCTTCAGTAAGAATGGTGTTTGCTTGCGCGATTACGAATTGACCTTCCTGGATTGCAGACAGGTAATCAACTTCTTCTGTTACTACACCATCAACTACACGACGGTACGGAGTTTCTAGGAAACCGTAATCGTTACAACGTGCAAACGCAGATAGCGAGTTAATTAGACCGATGTTTGGACCTTCAGGCGTTTCGATCGGACATAGACGACCGTAGTGAGTTACGTGAACGTCACGTACTTCGAAGCCTGCGCGCTCACGAGTAAGACCACCAGGACCTAAAGCAGAGATACGACGTTTGTGCGTAACTTCTGACAATGGGTTGTTTTGGTCCATGAACTGTGAAAGCTGTGAAGAGCCAAAGAATTCTTTAACTGCAGCAGAGATCGGCTTAGCGTTGATAAGATCTTGAGGCATGATTGCATCAAGGTCACCAAGGCTTAGGCGTTCTTTAACGGCACGTTCTACACGAACTAGACCAACACGGAATTGGTTTTCTGCCATTTCACCTACAGAACGGATACGACGGTTGCCAAGGTGGTCGATATCGTCCACTTCACCAATACCGTTACGGATACCAATCAGTTTCTTCATCACTTCGATGATGTCTGATTCATCCAGAGTACCGCGCTCTTCTTCTTCTTCACGCTCGATAGAGCTGTTGAACTTCATACGACCTACAGTTGATAGGTCGTAACGTTCTTCAGAGAAGAATAGGCTTTCGAATAGAGACTCTGCAGCTTCTTTCGTTGGTGGCTCGCCAGGACGCATCATGCGGTAGATTTCTACCAATGCAGAGATGCGATCTACTGTGCTATCTGCACGTAGAGTGTCTGACATGAATGGACCGTGATCTAGGTCATTCGTGAACAGAGTTTGTAGAGCCTTGTGGCCTGCTTGAGACAGGTTAGCAAGTGCTTCTAGGCTAATCTCTTGGTTCGCGCCAACGATGATCTCGCCAGTTGCTTCATTGATGTAATCTTTAGATGCAACTTTACCAACGATGTACTCTACTGGTACTTCGATGTGCTCAACGCCATCTTTTTCAAGTTGACGGATATGGCGAGCAGTAACACGACGACCAGTCTCAACGTAAGTTTTGCCGTTTGCTTCGATGTCGAATGACGCAGTTTCACCACGTAGACGATCAGGAACCAACTCCATAAGAAGAGTTTGGTCTTTAACTTCGAAATTCACTTTGTCGAAGAACAGATCAAGGATCTCTTCAGTCGATTTACCAAGTGCACGAAGAATAATCGATGCTGGTAGCTTACGACGACGGTCGATACGTACGAATAAGTTATCCTTAGGATCGAACTCAAAGTCTAACCATGAGCCACGGTAAGGAATTACACGTGCGTTATAAAGAACTTTACCTGATGAGTGGGTCTTACCCTTATCACTGTCGAAGAACACGCCTGGGCTTCGGTGCAGCTGGGATACGATAACCCTCTCGGTACCATTAATTACGAAAGTACCATTGTCTGTCATAAGCGGAATTTCGCCCATGTAGACTTCTTGTTCTTTAATGTCTTTTACAGTACCTGCTGGTGCATCTCGATCAAAGATAACTAGACGTAGTTTTACGCGTAGTGGCTTTGAGTAAGTAACACCGCGGATTTGACATTCTTTAACGTCAAAAACTGGCTCACCAAGACGGTAGCTAACGTATTGCAGCTCAGAATTGCCGTTGTAGCTCTGAATTGGAAATACAGAACGGAAAGCAGCTTCAAGACCGTATTGACCTTCTGGATCCTGTTCGATGAATTTGTCGAAAGAATCAAGCTGGATCGATAACAGGTATGGAATGTCCAAAACTTGTGGACGAGTACCAAAATCCTTACGGATGCGCTTTTTCTCGGTATAAGAGTAAACCATGGGGTTCCTCAGCTCGCTGATAAGTGACCCAAACCACCCAAAACACTCTTCAGAGGGGGTGGTGACAAACAGCTGTTTAGTGGTAGTGAACAATCATTTCGAAAAAATGACTGTTTTTTTGCTCGGATTATGACGGTTAAACAGCGGAAATTTCGTCATAGCCCTACAGCGCAAAAAGGCCGGTGGTTAATAAACCACCAGCCATTAGCCTTGCGGCTATGAAATTAAGTAATAATTACTTGATTTCAACAGAAGCGCCAGCTTCTTCTAGCTGTGCTTTAAGAGCTTCAGCTTCAGCTTTGTCAACGCCTTCTTTAAGCGCTGCAGGAGCTGAGTCTACAAGACCTTTAGCTTCTTTAAGACCTAGGCCAGTTGCGCCACGTACAGCTTTGATAACTTGTACTTTGTTAGCGCCAGCAGCAGTTAGGATAACGTCGAATTCAGTTTGCTCAGCAGCAGCGTCGCCGCCAGCTGCGCCGCCAGCTACAACAGCAGCAGCTGCAGTAACGCCGAATTTCTCTTCCATAGCTTCGATAAGCTCAACAACTTGCATTACAGACATTTCTGCAACTGCGTCTAGGATTTGCTCGTTAGTAATAGACATAACAATTCTCTTTTAAGTCAACAATAAGTTTAAATAGCAACCAGTGAAAAGCAAGGCTTATGCCGCAGCTTCTTCTTTTTGGTCGCGAACAGCAGCGATAGTACGAACCAGCTTGCCAGCAGAAGCTTCTTTCATGCACATCATTAGGCGTGCGATAGCTTCGTCGTAAGTTGGTAGTGTCGCTAGTACTTCAGCATCAGTAACTGCGCCTTCAAATGCAGCAGCTTTGATCTCGAAATCTTTATTCTCTTTAGCGAAGTCTTTGAAAAGACGCGCTGCAGCACCTGGGTGCTCATTAGAGAATGCGATCAGAGTTGGACCAGTGAAAGTGTCTACTAGACACTCGTAGTCTGTACCCTGAACCGCACGGCGTGCTAGTGTGTTACGAACAACTTTCATGTAAACACCCGCTTCGCGAGCTTGTTTACGTAGAGAAGTCATTGCGCCAACTTCAACGCCACGAGAATCAGCTACAACTGCAGAAAGTGCACCACTGGCAGCTTCGTTGACTTCAGCAACAATTGCTTTTTTGTCTTGAAGATTTAAAGCCATTTGGATTAACCTCTGGTTGTGATTACAGCACTCAATACAAAATGTAATGAGCGTTTACGATGTTATTTAAAAATGAATAAATTCACTTCAAACCACAACATCGCCTACGTAGGTTTTATTAAGCTATCAATAATCTAATGAAAATCGACAGCGCCTACGGTCTTGGGATAGATGATTTCAAATTGCTTTAAAACCACCCAACCACAAATATTAGGCGCAGAAGTATACACTAAATCTGCGCCTAAGCAAATTAGTTTGCTTGAGTGTCAAGACTAGCTTGATCAACAGCAACACCAGCACCCATCGTAGTAGAGATGCTTACTTTCTTCAGGTAAGTACCCTTAGCTGAAGAAGGCTTAGCTTTCTTAAGAGCAACTAGAAGAGCTTCTAGGTTCTCTTGAAGCTGGTTAGCTTCGAAAGATGCTTTACCGATAGTAGTGTGGATGATGCCGTTCTTGTCGTTACGGTAACGAACCTGACCAGCTTTAGCGTTCTTAACCGCTTCAGCAACGTTAGGAGTTACAGTACCAACTTTAGGGTTTGGCATAAGGCCGCGTGGACCTAGGATTGTACCTAGTTGACCAACAACACGCATTGCATCTGGAGAAGCAACAACAACGTCGAAGTTCATTTCGCCTTTTTTCACTTGCTCAGCAAGATCTTCCATACCAACGATATCTGCGCCAGCTGCTTTAGCTGCTTCTGCGTTTGCACCTTGAGTGAACACAGCAACGCGGATGTCACGGCCAGTACCGTGAGGTAGCACAGTTGCGCCACGAACGTTTTGGTCAGATTTACGAGCATCGATGCCTAGGTTAACAGCAACATCTACAGACTCAACGAATTTAGCAGTCGCTAGTTCTTTAAGAAGAGCAACAGCTTCGTTGATTTCGTATTCTTTAGTCGCGTCAACTTTGTCGCGGATTACGCGCATACGCTTAGTAAGTTTAGCCATGATCTTATCCCTCTACCACTAGGCCCATTGAACGAGCAGTACCAGCAATAGAACGCTTCATTGCTTCGATGTCAGCACCAGTCATATCAGCAGCTTTAGTTTCTGCGATTTCCTGTACTTGAGCGTCAGTTACAGTACCAACTTTCTCAGTGTTTGGACGACCTGAACCAGACTTAACGCCAGCAGCTTTCTTAAGAAGAACAGCAGCAGGTGGAGTCTTAGTTACGAACGTGAAAGAACGGTCGTTGTAAACAGTAATAACTACTGGAGTAGGTAGACCTTTCTCAACAGATTCTGTTTTTGCGTTGAACGCTTTACAGAATTCCATGATGTTCACGCCGTGTTGACCTAGAGCAGGACCAACCGGTGGACTTGGGTTTGCCATACCAGCTGCAACTTGCAGTTTGATATAAGCTTCAACTTTCTTAGCCATGATATTTCCTAATATTTTGGGTACATGCGCTAGCCGTAAGGCGAGCTCCCCATAAATTCAATTAACTCTTTTTTACTTCCGCAGAAGCAAAAAGGCGCGAAATTATAATCATAATTCGCGCCTTTAACAACCCTAAAAAGGTGATTTTTTATACTCTTTTATTTTGAACAACTTATGAAGTATTTATCCACAGCTTGCTCAAAGGTCAGAGTTTTAGTCCAGTTTTTCAACCTGACCAAATTCAAGCTCAACTGGTGTTGCACGACCAAAGATCGATACAGATACCTTAATGCGGCTTTTCTCGTAATCTACTTCTTCAACAGTACCGTTGAAGTCAGCAAATGGACCATCGTTCACACGAACCACTTCACCCGCTTCGAACATTGTCTTAGGACGTGGAGACTCGCTCGCTTTCTCTAGACGGTTCAAGATAGCATCAGCTTCTTTATCAGTGATTGGTGCAGGACGATCAGAGGTACCACCAATGAAGCCCATAACACGCGGAATGCTGCGTACTAAGTGCCATGATTCATCATTCATGATCATTTGAACTAATACGTAGCCAGGGAAGAATTTACGTTCACTTTTACGACGTTGGCCAGCACGCATTTCCACTACTTCTTCAGTAGGTACTAGCACATCGCCAAATAGTTCTTCCATGTTGTGCATTTTAATATGCTCGCGTAGCGACTGTGCAACACGACCTTCAAAACCAGAAAAGGCTTGAACTACATACCAACGTTTTTTTGGAGCTTCACTCATGAATCAGAACCCTCTACACCCCAGTTGCTAGAGAAACTAGACGGACCATAATGCCGTCAATTCCCCAAAGCACTAGAGACATAACAATACATACAGCTAAAACGATCAATGTAGTTTGCATAGTTTCTTGGCGAGTAGGCCAAACAACTTTACGAATCTCCATACGAGATTCTTTTGCAAAATCGATCGCAGCTTTACCTTTAGTTGTTGTTGCTGCAACGCCTAGTGCGGCAGCAATCAGCACAACTACACCTGCAGCGCGAATTACAACAGACAATTCACCATACAGGTAATTACCCACAACAGCAGCAGCCAACAGAACAAAAGCGACAATCCACTTCATTGTATCTGCTGCACCTGAGCTATCAGGAGTTTCAGCGTTTGCTTTCATAAAACCAACCTGTGATAAGTCTTAAATATAGACGACAATAACCCCGCTGTTGCAGGGCACATTCCTTTGCGTTGCAAAACAACACATCTAACAGTCATTTTAGTCAAAAAGACCGTTTAATTCTTTGCTAAGAGCAAAAATCGATGTCAAAACATCCAACTCTTTTTTTAGCGCAGAAAAAGGGCATCAAATGATGCCCTTTTTACTAGTGGTTCGTCAAATCTTATGCAAAGATTTTAGCTACAACACCAGCACCAACTGTACGGCCACCTTCGCGGATTGCGAAACGTAGACCTTCGTCCATTGCGATTGGAGCGATTAGCTCAACAGTCATTTGAACGTTGTCACCTGGCATTACCATCTCTACGCCTTCTGGTAGAGT